>DATDDC010000708.1:0-11969 GCA_036523995.1 Anaeromyxobacter sp. | reverse complement strand
GGAGCGTGTTCCGGAACCCCTCGTTCAGCCCGCCGAGGCGGTTCTCGTCCGGGACCTCCACCTCCTCCATGTGCAGCTCGGCGGTGTCGGAGCTGCGCATGCCGAGCTTGCCGTGGATGGCCCGCTGCGTGAACCCCTTCGCGCCCTTCTCCAGCACGAAGGCGGTGATGCCGTGCTGGCGGGCGGCGACGTCGGTCTTGGCCAGGACGACGAAGACGTCGCCCACGCTCCCCTGGGTGATGAAGGTCTTCGAGCCGTTCAGGATCCACCGGTCGCCGCGCCGCACCGCGGTCGTGCCCATGCCTGCCGCATCGGAGCCGGAGCCCGGCTCGGTGAGCCCCCAGGCCGCGAGCTTCTCGCCGGAGGCGAGCGCCGGCAGCCAGCGGCGCTTCTGCGCCTCCGTTCCGAAGCGCGCGATGTGCGCGGTCCCGAGGCCGTTGTGGCTCCCCACGGTGAGCGCGAGCGAGCCGTCGCCTCGGGCGATCTCCTCGATGATCACCGCCGCGGCCAGCGCGCCCATGCCGGCGCCGCCGTACGCCTCGGGGACGGCGATCCCCATGAGCCCGAGCGGCCCCAGCTTCCGCACGACCGGCCAGGGGAACTCACCCCTCTCGTCCCACTCGCGGGCGCGCGGCTTCACCTCCGCCAGCACGAACTCGCGCACGGTGCGCTGGATCTCGCGGAGGTCGTCCGGCAGGTCGTAGTCCATGCGCTCGGCGGCTCACTCGCCCGTGAAGACCGGCGGCCGCTTCTCCGCGAAGGCGCGGAGGGCCTCGAGCCGGTCCTTCGTCCCGAGGCAGTCCTGGTACATGCGGATCTCGAAGGCGAGCGCCTCCTCCAGGGGCAGGTGCAGGCCGCCGTCGATGGCGCGCTTCGCCTGGCGCAGCGACACGGGGGCGTTCCGGGCCACCTCGGCGGCGTAGGCCAGGGCCTCGTCGAGGAGGCGGGCCGCGGGCGCGATCCGGGCCACGAGCCCGATGGCGAGCGCCTCCGCCGCCCCGACGCGCCGGGCGGTGAGGACGAGGTCCTTCGCCCGCGCCACGCCGAGGAGCCTGGGGAGCCGCTGCGTGCCGCCGCCGCCCGGGATGATGCCGAGCCCGACCTCGGGCAGCCCCATCTGCGCGGAGTCCGCCGCGATGCGCAGATCGCAGGCCAGGGCGAGCTCGAGGCCGCCCCCCAGGGCCGCGCCGTTCACGGCCGCGACGAAGATCTGCGGCGCCTCCTCGATGGCGCGGAGCGCGCGCCGCAGGCCGTCGTGGAAGGCGTGCACCTCCGCCTCGCTCATGCCGGCGCGCTCCTTCAGGTCCGCCCCGGCGCAGAAGGCCTTGTCGCCTGCGCCCGTGAGGACGACGCAGCGGAGCGCCCGATCCCCCGCGGCGCGCGCGAGGAGCGCGTTCAGCTCCGCCAGCATGGCCCTCGAGATGGAGTTCCGGCGCGACTCGCCGTCGATGGTCCAGATCTCCACCCCGCCGCGCCGCTCCGTCCGGAACTCGCTGCCCATCATCCCTCCGTGCGCGCGAGCTCGGCCTGGAGCGCCTTGCCCGGGAGCTTCCGCCCCACGAGCCGCTGCGCGAGCCAGCCGGCGTGCACGAGCCGGGCGAGGTCGATGCCGGTCTCGTATCCCATGCCGTTCAGCATGTAGACGAGGTCCTCCGTGGCGAGGTTCCCCGACGCCCCCGGCGCGTACGGGCAGCCGCCGAGGCCGCCCACCGACGCGTCGAAGGTGGCGATGCCCATCTCCAGCCCGGCGAGCACGTTCGCGAGGGCGGTCCCGCGGGTGTCGTGCATGTGGAGCGCGATGCGCTCGCGCGGGACGTCGGCGAGGACGAGCTCGAGCACCTCGCGGACCTCGTTCGGCGTCGCGACCCCGATGGTGTCGCCGAGCGAGAGCTGATCGCACCCCAGCGCGACGAGGCGGCGGGCGACGAGGGCCGCGCGGGCGGGCTCCACCTTGCCCTCGTAGGGGCAGCCCCACACCGTGGACACGTATCCGCGGACGCCGTGGCCGGCTTCGCGCGCCTTGGGCACGAGCGACTCGAACTCCCGGAACGTCTCGTCGACGGTCTTGTTCACGTTCTTCCGGTTGTGGGTCTCCGAGGCGGAGAGGAACACGGCCGCCTGCACCTGGGGCCTCGCCCCGCCGCCGCGCCCCAGCGCCTCGACGAGGCGCTCGAGCCCCTTCGCGTTCGGGACGAGCACGACGTACGAGGTGCCCGGGACCGCCGGGAGCGCCGCGGTGACCTCGGCGGCGTCCGCGAGCTGGGGGATCCACCTCGGCGAGACGAAGCTCGTCGCCTCGACGCGCGAGATGCCCGCCTCCGCCAGGGCGCGGATGAGGGCGAGCTTGTCCGCCGTCGCGACGGTCGCCGCCTCGTTCTGGAGCCCGTCGCGGGGCCCCACCTCGTAGACCGTGATCCGGGGCGCCATGCCCGGATCCTAATCCCATTACTGCACGACGTGCAGCGGACCGGCGGCCGGCGGCGCCGGGGCGGCCTCGCCTTCGGCGCCCTCCGGCTTCTCGGCGAGGTCGCCGAGGTGGCCGTGGATCTTCATGGAGCAGAACTTGGGCCCGCACATCGAGCAGAACTCGGCCGACTTGAAGGCCTCGTGCGGGAGCGTCTCGTCGTGCTTCGCCCGGGCGGTGTCGGGATCGAGCGACAGCTCGAACTGGCGCTTCCAGTCGAAGGCGTAGCGGGCGCGGGACAGCTCGTCGTCGCGATCGCGGGCGCCCGGGCGGTGGCGCGCGACGTCCGCCGCGTGGGCCGCGATCTTGTAGGCGATGATGCCCTCGCGCACGTCGTCCACGTCCGGCAGCCCGAGGTGCTCGGCGGGCGTCACGTAGCAGAGCATGGCCGCGCCGTGCTGGGCGGCGATGGTCGCGCCGATGGCGCTCGTGATGTGGTCGTAGCCCGGGGCGATGTCGGTGACGAGCGGCCCGAGGACGTAGAAGGGCGCCTCGCTGCAGATCTGCCGCTCCTTCTCCATGTTCATGGGGATCTGGTCGAGCGGGACGTGCCCAGGGCCCTCGACCATCACCTGCACGTCGTGCGACCAGGCCTTGCGCGTGAGCTCGCCCAGGGCCTCGAGCTCCGCGAACTGCGCCGCGTCGGACGCGTCCGCGAGGCACCCGGGGCGGAGCCCGTCGCCGAGCGAGAACGTCACGTCGTAGCGCTTGAAGATGTCGCAGAGGTCGTCGAAGTGCGTGTAGAGCGGGTTCTCGGCCTTGTTCGAGATCATCCACTGCGCCATGAGGGCGCCGCCGCGGGAGACGATGCCGGTGATGCGGTGGGCGGCGAGCGGCACGAAGGCGCGGAGCACGCCCGCGTGGATGGTCATGTAGTCGACGCCCTGGGCGGCCTGCGCCTCGATGATCTCGAGCATCATCCTGGGCGTGAGGTCCGCGACGTCCTTCACGTGGGCGAGGCACTCGTAGATGGGCACGGTCCCGACCGGGAGGGGGCTGTGGCGGAGGATGGCCTCCCGGATCTGCGGGATGTCACCGCCCGTCGACAGGTCCATCACCGTGTCCGCCCCGTACTTGAGGCAGACGGCGAGCTTGTTCAGCTCCTCCTGGATGTCGGACGTGACGGCGCTGTTGCCGATGTTCGCGTTGATCTTGCAGGCCGCGGCGATGCCGATGGCCATCGGCTCCAGCTCGGGGTGGTTGAGGTTCGCCGGGATCACCATCCGGCCGCGCGCCACCTCGTCGCGCACGACCTCCGGGGCGAGGCGCTCGCGCTTCGCGACGAAGGCGATCTCCTCGGTCACGACGCCCTGGCGGGCGTAGTGCATCTGCGAGACGTTGGGCTTCCCTCTTCTCTTCGCGATCCAGTCGGCGCGCATGGCGAGCGCGAAACTAACGGGCGCTCGCGGGTGTGTCAACGAGCGCCCGGGTCTATTTTCGCCTTCACCGGCGCGGGGTTCCGCGCCGCCGGCGGCCCCGCCGCGCCGCGCGGCGCCTCAGCGGAGCGCCCCGAAGGCGCTCCGCCCGGCGTAGCGGGCGGCCTTCCCGAGGTCCTCCTCGATGCGGAGGAGCTGGTTGTACTTGGCCACGCGGTCGGTCCGGGAGGCCGAGCCCGTCTTGATCTGGCCGCAGTCGCAGGCCACCGCCAGGTCGGCGATGGTCGTGTCCTCGGTCTCGCCCGAGCGGTGGCTCATGACCGTCGTGTACGCGGCCCGGTGGGCCATGCGCACCGCCTCGAGGGTCTCGGTGAGGGAGCCGATCTGGTTCACCTTCACGAGGATGGAGTTCGTGACCCCCTCCGCGATGCCGCGGGAGAGCCGGGTCACGTTCGTGACGAAGAGGTCGTCCCCGACGAGCTGGATCTTCTTGCCGAGCCGGTCGGTGAGCAGCTTCCAGGTCGCCCAGTCGTCCTCCGCGCAGCCGTCCTCGATGGAGACGATGGGGTACTTCGAGACGAGGGAGGCGTAGAGCTCGACGAGCGCCTTCCCGTCGAAGGACTTCCCCTCCCCTTCGAGCGTGTACTTGCCGCTCCCCTTGTCGAAGAACTCGCTCGCGGCGCAGTCGAGCGCCAGGGCCACCTGCTTGCCCGCCTCGAGCCCGGCGGACTGGATGGCCTCCATGATGAGCGCCAGGGCCTCCTCGTTCGAGTCGAGGCTCGGGGCGTAGCCGCCCTCGTCGCCCACGCCGGTGCCGGCGCCCTTGGCCTTGAGGACCTTCTTGAGCGCGTGGAAGACCTCCGCCCCGTAGCGCAGCGCCTCGGCGAAGGTGGGCGCGCCGAGCGGCACCACCATGAACTCCTGGATGTCGACGTTCGAGTCCGCGTGCGCGCCGCCGTTCAGGATGTTCATGAGCGGGACGGGGAGCGTCCGCGCCTCGGCCCCGCCCACGTAGCGGTAGAGCGGGAGGTTGTGCGCGGCCGCCGCGGCCTTGGCGGCGGCGAGGGAGACGCCGAGGATGGCGTTCGCGCCGAGCTTCGCCTTCGTGGGCGTGCCGTCGAGCTCGATCATCCTCTGGTCGAGGGTCGCCTGCGCGGAGGCGTCCATCCCCACGACGGCGGGGGCGATGACGTCGAGGACGTTGGCGACCGCCTTGCGCACCCCCTTGCCGAGGTAGCGCGACTTGTCCCCGTCCCGGAGCTCCAGCGCCTCGTGCTCGCCGGTGGAGGCGCCCGAGGGGACGGCCGCGCGTCCGACGTCCCCCGTCCCGACCGCCACCTCGACCTCGACCGTGGGATTGCCCCGGGAGTCGAGGATCTCCCGCGCGGTCACGTTGATGATCTCGGTCATCGGATTCCTCTCCGGCGGGGGAATGTGCCCGTCCGGCCACGGCCCCGTCAATCGGTTTTCGAGGCTTGCGCCGAGCCGCGTTGCGGTAGAACGGGCCTCTGGCGCGGGCGCGGCACGAGCAGGAAGCGGAGGATCCCATGGCCGGTCTCCTCGAGGGCAAGGTGGCGGTGGTCACGGGCGCCGGCGGCGGCATCGGCCGGGAGCACGCCCTGGCGCTGGCGCGCGAGGGCGCCCGCGTGGTCGTGAACGACCTCGGGTCCGACCGGCACGGCGGCGGCCGCGGGGGGGAGGCGGCGGACCGCGTCGTCGAGGAGATCCGCGCCGCGGGCGGCGAGGCGGTGGCGAGCTACGACACGGTGGCGACGCGCGAGGGCGCCGACGGCATCGTCTGGACCGCGCTCTCCCGCTTCGGGCGCGTGGACGTCCTCGTGAACAACGCCGGGATCCTGCGCGACCGCACCCTCCTCAACATGAGCGAGGACGACTTCGACCGCGTCGTCGACGTCCACCTCCGCGGCAGCTTCCTGTGCACGCAGGCGGCGGCGCGGGCGATGCGCGTCCAGGGGAAGGGCGGCCGCATCGTGAACACGACGAGCTTCTCCGGGCTCATCGGCAACTTCGGCCAGGCGAACTACGGCGCCGCCAAGGCCGGGATCTACGGGCTCACCCGCGTGTGCGCGCTCGAGCTCCAGAAGATCGGGGTGACCGTGAACGCCGTCGCGCCGGTGGCCCTGACCCGCATGACCGCCGACCTCGCCATGATGAAGGGCGCGACCGAGAAGGACCTCGGCCCGCAGCTCATCGCGCCCGCCGTGGTGTTCCTCGCGAGCGACCTCGCCGCCGGGATCACCGGCCAGGTGGTCGGCGTCGAGGGCGGGAGGATCTTCGTCTACCGGATGGAGCGTACCGAGGGCGTGACGCGCGATCCGGCGGCCGGGATCTGGAGCGCGCAGGACATCGCGGCCGCCTGGGAGCGGATCTCGACGTGACGGCGGGCGAGCGCAGGGGCAGCCGGACGAGGCTTGCCCCGGCCCCCCAGGGGCCCCCAACGATGAGCGCGGCTTCGCCGCGGGTACGGATCTCGAGCGAGCGGAGGGCCCCAGGGCGCGCAGCGCCCGTGCTCGGATGACAGGGCGCGAGCCCCGGCGCGACGAAGTCGCCGGCCGCGGCGAGTGTCCCCCCGATAAAAAAGGCGCCGGACTCTCGTCCGCGCCCGTGGCGTTCGCCGCTGGCGACCGCCGTGCTGCTAGCCGGAATAATCGATGATCACGACCCCGCGGTCTCGATCGTCGCCGTCCTCTCGGTCGGGGGGGCGGCCGGGCGCCGGAGAAGGAACCGGAAGCTCGACGACGGGTCGCTCGTCGCGGCCCTTCTCGCGCTCGCGACGCTTGATCTCCTCGATGACGTAGGCGTCCAGCATCTCTTCATCTCCCTGCCCCGTCTCGACCGAGCTTCTTTGCTGCAAACCGCGTTCCCGCGGCCCTTCGGAGTCCTCCTTCTCGAGCACCGCCTTCATAACGACGTAGAGCGGCCCGGCGCCAATTCACCGCGCCCTGACAAGGGCGCGTGATCGTTACCTAGCACCCGCTACTCGAAAGGGTCAAGGCGCGCAGCGCGATGCGCACATCGTGCGCAAGGTGCCCGCTTCCCCGGCCTCGCGACGCGCCGACCGTGGCGCCGGCGGCACAACTTTGCACGAGGGTGACGGGAATGCGCACGGGGCGCCGGCGCCGCCACGGCCGCGCTCCCCCGGGACGCATGCCCGCCCGCTCAGCGGCCCCGTTCCGCCCGGGCCTTGAACGCCTCGAGGGTCTTGGGGAGCTGGATGCGGGTGAGCTCGTCGCTCACGCGGTCGACGATCATCTGCGGGACGAGCGGCGGCCGCGAGATCTGGATCTCCACCGTGTAGACGGCTCGCGTCTTCCCGCCCTGCGGCGCGAGCTCCCAGGAGCCGTTCGACACCTTCATCATGTCGCCCGACACGAGGGACCAGGAGACGCTCGTGGGGCGCTTCTCCGCCATGCGGAGGACGTACCGGATCCGGCGCACGCCGAGGTCGAGCTCGTACTCGACGTGCTTCTCGCCGTTCGCGTCGCGGACCTTGCAGGCGCGGACGCCGGGTACGAACTCCGGGTAGCGCTCGTAGTCGACCACGAGATCGAAGAACTTCTCCATCGGAGCATCGACGAGGACCTCTTTCGTCACGGACGCCATCTCGACCTCCGGGGGCTTGCGGGCCGTATCCTGTTAACGGCGGAGCGCGGAGCGCGCACCCGCCGGCCGGTGCGCGCTACCAGCCGTAGTCGGGCGAGCGCGTGAAGCGGTGGATCGTCTCGATGTAGCGCAGCGTCCCCGTCTTGGAGCGCATCACGACCGAGTGGCTCCGCGCGCCGTCGCCGGTGAAGCGCACGCCCTTCAGGAAGTCGCCGTTCGTGACGCCGGTGGCCGCCACCATGACGTTCCCGCCGGCGAGCTCGTCGGCGGAGAGCACCTTCTCGACGTCCTTCATGCCCATGCTGCGGGCGCGCTCCCGCTCCTCGTCGTTGCGAAAGGCGAGCCTGCCCTGCATGTCGCCGCCCACGCAGCGGATGGCCGCGGCGCTGATGACGCCCTCGGGAGCGCCGCCCACGCCCATGAGCACGTCCACGCCGGTGTCCGGGAAGCAGGTGTTGAGCGCCCCGGCGCCGTCGCCGTCCGGGATGAGCTTGATGCGCGCGCCGGTCTCGCGCACCTCGCGGACGAGCTTCTCGTGCCGGGCGCGGTCGAGCACGACGACCGTGAGGTCCTCGACGTACTTCCCCAGCGCGTCGGCGATGCGCCGCAGGTTCTCCGTCGGGCTGCGGCGGAGGTCGATGGCGCCGCGCGCGCCGGGGCCGACCGCGATCTTCTCCATGTACGTGTCCGGGGCGCGCAGGAACGCTCCCCGCTCGCCCATGGCCACCACGCTGATGGCGTTCGGCGCGCCCGTGGCGCACAGCTGCGTCCCCTCGAGCGGGTCCACCGCGATCTCCACCTCGGCGTCGCCGGCGCCGCCCTTCCCCACCCGCTCGCCGACGAAGAGCACGGGCGCCTCGTCGCGCTCCCCCTCCCCGATGACGACCTCGCCGCGCACGCTCAGGTCGTTGAAGGCCTTGCGCATCGCCTCGACCGCGGCGCGGTCGGCGCCCGCCGCGTCGCCCCGGCCCATGAGCCGCGCCGAGGCGAGGGCGGCGGCCTCGGTGACGCGGACCACTTCGAGCGCGAGATTGCGATCCATCGATCACTCCTGCACGGGCTCGGTGACGCTCCCCCCGGCGGCGCCCAGCCGCTCGAGGAGCTCCTGCGGCATGCGCCGGACCCGTCCTTCCAGGTCCACGCAGGCGTGGAGGGTGTGGCCGGTGGCGACGACCTCGCCACCGCGCACCGCTCGATAGACGAAGCGCGCCGAGGCGCGCTTCACGTCCTCGATGGTGGTCTCGATGGTGAGGACGTCGTCGTAGCGCGCCGGGGTGCGGTAGCTCACCTGCGCCTCGACCACGGGCAGGCGGAGGGAGAAGCGCTCCTCGAAGTCGCGGTAGCGGAGCCCCTTCGCGCGGATGAACTCGTTCCGGCCCGCCTCGAAGTAGCGCAGGTAGTTGGCGTAGTAGACGATGCCCATCTGATCGGTGTCGCCGTAGATCACCCGGATCTCGGTCTTGACCACGGGCAGCTCCGAAGACGGCTAGACGCTCTCGATCCGGATGAGCCGCGTGGGCGCGAGCGTGGCGCCGTCGCGGTCGATCTCCGCGATGGCGGCGCGCAGGTCCGCCTCGCGGGCCTGGTGGGTCACGATGACGAGCGGGACCGGCTTTCCCTGATCGTTCTGCTCGCGCTGCTCCACCGCGGCGATGGAGATGCGCCGGTTGGCGAGGCGCGAGGCGGTGCGGGCGAGGACGCCCGGCTCGTCCTTCACGGAGAAGTGGAGGTAGTAGGCGCAGCGCACCTCGTCGTGCGGCCGCAGCGCCACGAGCGGCTTCGCCGGCGGGAGCGGCACGCGGCCCGGGCTGCCCGAGAGGATGTTGCGGGTGAGGTCGATGATGTCCGAGACGACCGCGCTCCCCGTGGGCATGGCGCCGGCGCCCTGGCCGTACAGCATGGAGGGGCCGAGGGCCTCGGACTGGAGCACGACGGCGTTCATGGCGCCGCGCACGCCCGCGAGGAGCGAGCCCGCCGGGATGAAGGCCGGGTGGACGCGCGCCTCGATCTGGTCCTGCGTGCCGCCGCCGTTGGCCGGGCCGCAGCGGCGGGCCACCGCGAGGAGCTTGAGCGTGTACCCGAACTCCCTGCCCCAGCGGAAGTCGTCCGGGGAGAGCGCCAGGATGCCCTCGGTGAGGACGTCCTCCGGGCGCAGCCGCGCGCCGAAGGCCAGCTGGGCGAGGACGCAGAGCTTCTGGGCCGCGTCGCCGCCGGAGACGTCGAGCGTGGGATCCGCCTCGGCGTACCCGAGGCGCTGCGCCTCCGCGAGGGCCTTCTCGACGGCCTCGCCCTTCTCGGCCGCGGCCGTGAGGATGTAGTTCGTCGTCCCGTTCACGATGCCGACGAGGGCGTTGATGCGGTCCGAGGCGAGGGCCTCGCGCAGCGTCCGGATGATGGGGACGCCGCCGCAGACGGCGGCCTCGTAGTACACGTCCACGCCCTTCTCGCGGGCGAGCCGGAAGATCTCCTCGCCGCGGCTGGCGAGGAGCGCCTTGTTGGCGGTGACGACGTGCTTGCCGCGCTCGAGCGCGCCGCGCACGAGGTCGAAGGCCTGGTCCACCCCGCCGATGAGCTCGACCACCACCGCCACGGCCGGATCGGAGAGCAGGTCCTCGAGGCGCGTGGTGACGAGCTTGCGGTCGACGTCGACGGCCCGCTCCTTGGCCGGATCGCGGATGGCGATCCTGCGCACCACGATGCGGGCGCCGGTGCGCGCCTCGATGTCGCCCGCGTGCTTCTTGAGGATGGAGAGCACGCCTCCGCCGACGGTGCCGAACCCGGCGATCCCGATCCCGACCTCGCGCATGTTCACCTTCCTCCCACGCGGTAGCTCTGGAGGAGCGCGCGGAACTGGAGCGTGACCTTGCCCTCGACGAGGGCGAACGTCTCGATGACCACGGGCCCGACGCCGGGCGCGTAGGTGATCTCGTTCACGAGGTCGGCCGTGCCCGCCGCGCGGTTGTGGGCGCGGACCTTGACGCAGTTCTCGAAGCGCCCGGCGGGCGTCGCGATGCTCTCCCCCACGGAAGCGATCTCGTACCGCTCGGTCGAGCTCACCGAGACCACCGAGGCCCAGCTCTTCCCGGCGGCGATGGGCGCGCAGAGGAGCCGCCGGGCCCGATCGTGCAGGCACTCGCCGTCCACCCGGAGCTCGCCGCGCTCGCTGTCGCGGTAGTAGCCGTCGCGGGTCTGCGCGAGGATGCGGATCGTCCGCGTGCCGCCGCGCCGCTCCGGCGGGAGCGCCGGAGACTCGTCGCGGTAGACCCGCTCGCTGCCGACGGCGAGGGGGAAGTAATCCGCGGGCCCCAGGGCGCGCGGGGCCGGGGCGGGCGCGTGCGCGCACGCCGCGGCGAGCGCGGCGAGGGGAAGGAACGGCGTCGCTCTCATGTCCGGCGCATCTTAGCGGAAATCTCACTTCCGAGCGGACAGGGCGGCGCCCGGCTCCGCCCGGGCCCGCATGTCCGAGAGCGCCTCGCGCGCCGCCTTCCGCACGCGCGGGTCGGGGTGCCCCGCCTCGATGGTGAGCAGGTATCCCTCGGCCTCCGGGCCGCCGATGTCGCCGATGAGCCTCGCCACCCGGGCGGCGACCGAGCCGTCGCCGTTGCGGGAGACGTCGATGAGCGGCCCCACGGCGCGCGGGTCGCCGATCTGGGCGAGGGCGCCCACGGCCCGCTGGACGATCCTGGGGTCGTCGTCCTTGAGCCGCTGGATGAGCGCCGGCACCGCCGCGGCGGCGTGGCGGTCCGCGAGCACGCGCACCGCGTGATCCCGGACGCGGGGATCCTTCGACTCGAGGTCGGCGACGAGGGCCTCGACCGTCTTCGCCTCCTCGGCGAAGGCCAGCATGAGCGACTCGGCTGCGCGCCTGGCGGCCTGGACGAGCGCGGCCCGCGACGCGGCGGCGGGGTCGCCCCCCGTGAGCGGAGCGGCGGAGGTTCCCATCTCGCGGACGGTCCCGCCCTGCCCGGCCTGCGCCGGCGCGAGCGCCAGCTCCAGCGACACCTCGACCCGGGGCACGCCGCCGGAGGCGTTCGGGGGCGCGAGCCGCACGGACGCGACGCTCACCTCGGCCAGGTAGGGCCGCGCGCCCTCTCCGAGCGTGAACCCCACCCCGCGCAGCGCGGCGAGCGCCGCGTCGTCGAGCGCGGCCTCGTCGATCCCCGCCTCGCGGAGCGCCGGCGTGACGGCGCCCTCGGCCACCCGCACGGATCGGACGTGGATCGAGCCGGGGCCGCGCGTGCACGCGGCGAGGGAGGCCAGGACGAGCGGGGCCGCGAGGAGGATCCTCACCGACCCGTCCTAGCAAGCTCGGGGCGCCCTCGCAACGGGCAGTCCAGGCGTCCCCTCGCGCTCGGGGCGAGGCGGCGCCTCAGGACGAGCTGCCCTCGCCGTTCCCGGGCGTCGGCGCCGGTTCGGCGGCCGGCGCCGGAGGGGCCTCGGGCCCTGCGCCGGAGGCGGCCTCGCCTGCGGGAGCCGCGGCCTGGCCCGCGCCTGGAGGCGGTCCC
>DATDDC010000707.1:0-5678 GCA_036523995.1 Anaeromyxobacter sp. | reverse complement strand
GAACGTACTTCATCCAGGTGATCGCGTACTCCGGCTCGTCGAGGTACGCGCTCGCGCTCGCCGAGGCTCCCCTCTCCCTGCCCGCCATGGACACGCTCCGCCCCGAGGCCGAGTTCGTGCCCGGCGAGGTGGTGGTGCGCTTCGAGGACGGGGTCGCGCCCGCTGCGGCGGGCCTCCACGCGCGCGCGCGGTCCGTGGGGCTCGAGCCGCTCGGCGGCGACGAGGGCCGCGAGATGCGGCTCGGGCTCGGCACGGGCCCGGCGCGGGCACGCGCCTTCGCGGCGCTCGGCATCCCCGATCCGGCGCTCGACGTCGCCGCGCGGTCGGCGGATCCGATCCAGGCGGCGAAGGACGACACCATCGCGCTCTTGAAGGCGCTGCGGCGCCGGCCCGACGTCGCGAGCGCCGATCCCAACTACATCTACCATCCCACGCTCATCCCCAACGACACGCGCTGGAACCTCCAGTGGGACTTCCCGCTGATGCACCTGCCGGGCGCATGGGACGTCACGATCGGCGCGCCGGAGAAGGGGCAGGTCGTCGTGGCCGTGGTGGACACCGGCGTCTTCCTCGCCCACCCCGATCTCGCGGGAAAGCTCGTCCCCGGCTACGACTTCATCTCGAGCCCGTCCATCTCGAACGACGGCGACGGCATCGACCCAAACCCGGACGATCCGGGCGACGACCCCGACATCACGCAGGCGTCTTTCCACGGAACGCACGTCGCGGGCACCATCGGTGCGGCCACGAACAACGCCAGCGGCGTCGCCGGAGTGTCCTGGGCGGCGAAGATCATGCCGGTGCGGGTCCTCGGCATCGGAGGCGGCACGACCTTCGACATCATCCAGGGGATCCGCTTTGCGGCCGGCCTCGACAACGACTCGGGCACCGTCCCGGCGCAGCGGGCCGACGTCATCAACCTGTCGCTCGGATGCCAGAGCCCGACCTGCAGCGCCAACCCCACGGAGCAGGCTGCGTACGACGCGGTGCGGGCCGCAGGGGTCGTCGTCGTCGCCGCCGCCGGCAACGCGAACTCGAGCGCCCCCTCCTATCCCGCCGCGTACGCCGGCGTCATCTCCGTGAGCGCGGTGGATCTCCAGGGCATCAAGGCCTCCTACTCGAACTTCGGCTCCACCATCGATGTGGCGGCCCCGGGCGGCGACCCGAACGTGGATCGCAACGGCGACGGCTTCCCCGATGGCGTCCTCTCGACGTGGGTCGATGCGCGCACCGGAACCCGGGTGCCCGCGTTGGGATTCCTGGCGGGCACCTCGATGGCCTCGCCGCACGTCGCGGGCGTCGTCGCGCTCATGAAGGCGGTGTGCCCGACGCTCAAGCCGGACCAGGTGGACGGGTTCCTCGCGGCGGGCGGCATGACCGACGACATCGGCGCCCTGGGCCGCGACGACCTCTACGGCTACGGCCTCGTGAACGCGCAGAAGGCCGTGAACACGGCGCTCACGCAGTGCACGCCGGCGGGACCCACGCTCGGCGTGACGCCCTCCTACCTCGACCTCCCGCCGGCGAGCACCTCCGCCACCTTCACGACCGCCGTCGTCGGAGCCGGCACGCTCACCGGCGACGTCACCGCCTCCGACGACGCCTCCTGGCTCTCCCTCACCCCTCCGGTCGGGAACGGGATCGGCACCTGGACCGCGACCGTGGATCGCACCGGCCTCGCCGCGGGCGCCTACTCCGCCACCATCACCCTCTCCGCGCCCTTCACCTCGGGGACCGTGCTCGCTCGCGTCCCGGTCACCCTGCAGGTGGGCGGCCTCTCGGGCGGAGCGGGCGACGCCGGCTACCTCCACGTCCGGCTCCTCGACTCCTCGCAGAACGTCGTCGCGGAGGTCGCCATGAATTCCACCTCCGGTGACTACGCCTACTCGTTCACCGGGCTCGCCGCCGGCAGCTACGAGGTCGTGGCCGGGACAGACATGAACGGCGACGGCGTCCTCTGCGGCGCCGGCGAGGCGTGCGGCGCCTATCCGGTGCGAAGCGCGCCCGCGCTCCTCGACGTCGCGGGCGACCGGACCGGGATCGACTTCTCGGTCGGCTTCGACATCGGGCTCGGCGCGGCGGCGGCGCCTGCGGGGGCGGCGGCCTCGGCCGTCCCGAAGGCGACGGGCCGGTGAGCGTGCTCGGAAGGCTCGCGCTCGCGGCGGCCGGACTCTTCGCGGCTTGCGCCGCGCACAGGCCGCGGGGGCCCAGCAGCGTCACCGCATCCGTCGTGCGCGCCGGCGCACAGTGCGGCGGCGAGGCGTCGGGCCCCTCGGCGCGCTGGATCGGGTCGGAGGGCGCCTTCCGCGCGGCCATGGGCGCGGGAGGCGTGTTCGGCACCGAGGCCGCGACGCCCGACTTCCGCAAGGAGGGCGTGCTCGCCGTGTTCATGGGCCAGCGCCCGACGGCGGGGTACGGGCTCGCCCTCCACGACCCGACGGTCGTGATCCAGGACGGCGTCGGCAAGGTGGTGGTCCGCCTCGAGGAGCCCCAGCCGGGCGCGATGGTCGCGCAGGTGCTCACGAGCCCGTGCCTCCTCATCCGGATGCCGAAGCAGGGCATCCGCCAGCTCCGCGTCGTCGATCCCGCGGGCACCCAACTCGCCTCCGCGAACGTGGGCGTCCTGCCAGAGCCGCGGGAGCGCCGGCCGGAGGATCGGTACCCGCCCGACAAGCCGTAGCCGCGCGCGGGCGCGCTGCCCGTGCGCGGGCGCGCGAGGAGAGGGGAGGATCGCCGACCTCAGGCGATCCCTCGAGGCTGCGCGTCGGTCGAGGCTCGCTCGGCGGCCGGGAGGCGTGCGCTCGCGCCGGAAGGCTCGGAGCCGGATCCGGCATCCGGCCGTTCGCGCGGCGCTCCGCGCGCCTCCCGCAGGAGCTGCAGGGCGCGCACGCACAGGTGTCCGCTCACCCTCGAGACGAGCGGCTCGAGCTGCGGGCGCGGATCGCAGGCGAGCCGCCACAGCAGGGCCGCCAGCTCCTCGCCGGAGATCCGCTCGCGCTCGCGCGACCAGTAGTCCGCGATCTGCATCATCGGGCAGCGCTCGACCGCGGCGCGCAGGGCCTCCGTCTGTCCGTCGAGGAGGTGCTCGACGGCCTCCGCGAGCGCGCACGGGGTCCCGCACCTCTCGACCAGCGCCTCGCGAAGCGCGTCCTCGCGGGCTCCGACGTGGTCCCGATCGCCGGTCTCCTCGAGCAACGACTCGATCTCGTCGCGGCGGAGGAGCACTCCCGTGACGAGGGCGATCGCCTCCGGAGGGACATCCCAGATGCGGCGCGCCGCGCGATCGGGAGCGGACGCCGGCCCTGTCGCTCCGGCGGAGCTCAGCGAGCAGCCCGCCTCCTCTCCGCAGCGCTCTGCGCAGCAGCTCGCGCCGGACAGGGAGGGCGTCCTGGCGCCCTTATCGATAATGAGACGCAGTATCATGATGCCCACGATACGCCTCGCGCGGCGGGCGCGTCAACCGCTCCTGCAGGGGCCGCTCGAGCGGTCCACGCGCGCCCGAGGGCTCTCAGGCCACCGCGAAGTAGACGACGAACGCCGCCGCGGCGAGGGCCATGAGCGGCCGCACCTCGCGCCCGCGGCCGGAGAGGACCTTCAGGACCACGTGCGAGATGAAGCCCGCGCCGATGCCGTTCGTGATGCTGTAGGTGAAGGGCATCACGGTGAGGACGAGGAAGGCGGGGATCGCCTCGGAGGGATCGCCCCAGGCGATGGCGCCGACCTCGCGCATCATGAGGAAGCCCACCAGCACGAGGATCGCGCCGGTCGCCTGGGGCGGCACCACGCCGGCGAGCGGCGAGATGAAGAGGCACGCCGCGAAGAGGAGCCCGGTCACGACGGAGGTGAGGCCCGTCCGCCCTCCGGCCGCGGCCCCGGCGGCGCTCTCGACGTAGGTCGTCGCCGACGACGCTCCGGCCGCGCCGCCCGCCACCGCCGCGAGCGAGTCGACGAGGAGCACGGTGCCGGCGCGCGGAAAGTCGCCCTTCTCGTCGAGGTACCGCGCCTCCTGCCCCACCGCCACCACGGTGCCGACCGTGTCGAAGAAGTCCGAGAGCATGATGGAGAACACCGCGAGCGACGCGGCCACCGGCCCGAGCGCGCCCACGAACGAGAAGTCGAACGATCCCAGGAGGGAGAAGTCCGGGCGCGCCAGGATCGAGCGGGGGAGCTCCGCGACGTGCGGTGCGAAGCCGGCGCCGCCCAGCGCGGCCCTGGCCGCGAGGGCGACGCCCGTGCCGGCCGTCATCCCGGCGAGGAGCGCCCCGCGCACGTTCCGCGAGACGAGCCAGCCCGTGAAGAGGAGCGTCGCCGCGAAGAGCGCCACGGGGACGGTCCTCACCGGCCCGAGCGCGAGGAGCCCGCCGCCGGCCCGGATGAACCCCGCGTTGTGGAAGCCGATGATGGCGAGGAAGAGGCCGATGCCGATCCCGATGGCGCGCTTCATGGACATGGGCACCGCCCGCACGACCGCCTGGCGGAGCCCGGTCGCCACGAGGAGCGTGATGAGGAGGCCCTCGGCCACGATGACGCCCATGGCCTGGGGGTAGGTGAGCTTCTGCGCCCCGGCGAGCTGGAAGGCGACGACGGCGTTGAGCCCCATGCCCGGCGCGAGCGCGAGCGGCAGGTTCGCGACGAGCCCCATGGCCAGCGTGGCGAGCGCCGCCACGAGCGCCGTGGAGGTGAGGAGGGCGGGGAGCTTCTGCGGGCCGCCCGCGGCGACGTGCAGGATCTCCGGGTTCACGAACAGGATGTAGGCCATCGTGACGAAGGTCGTCGCGCCGGCCAGGATCTCCCTCTGCGCCGTGGTGCGGCGCGCGGAGAGGCCGAAGAAGGCCTCGAGGCTCGCGGCGAGGCCGGCGGGGGCGGGGCTCGGCATGTCGGGGGCGTACCGTCCCGGTCTGACGCCCGGGGGCGCTCGCGCGGCGAGGAAGAGCGGGATGCGCCGGGAGCTCGCGGGCGCCGCTACGGATGCGCCTGCACCTCGTGCAGCGCATGCCACCGGCGGCGCTCGAAGAGGGTCCCCGCAGCGGCGGCGCCGGCCGCCACGAGGAACGCGCCGGTGGCCCTGGGCCAGGGCGTGAGCGGCACGTCGACGATCCGGCTCGCCACGAGGACCGCGCCCACGAGGAGCCCCTCCCAGAAGGCGCCCCGCGCCATCCAGGACACGCCGCGCACGATGCGGCCGGCCGCCAGGAAGGCGAGGGAGAGGTTCGCCACCACCGCCGCCCCGGTGCCGCTCTCGAGGAAGAGGCCCGCCGCGAAGGCGACGACCGTCGCGGTGAGGAGCATCGCCTCCCCGCGGGCGTGCGCGTCCACCTCCCTGCGCCGCAGGCCGGCGACGACCGCCGCGAGCGCGAGCAGGAACGGCGGCAGCGCGGCGAGGAACCCCGGGCTCGCCGCCGAGCGGAGGCGGAGCGCCTCCGCCACGGGCAGGAACGACAGCGCGAACGCGACGAGGTAGAAGACGCCGCGCCCAACGCCGCGGAGCGCGGCCGCCGCGGAAGCGAGCGCCTCGCTGCGGAGCACGAGCGGCGCGGCCGCCATCGCGGCGCCGAGCGCGGCGATGGGCAGGAGCGCTCCGTCGCGGAGGCCGCCCGGAACGAACGCCAGGGCGAGCGCGCAGGCGAGGACGACCCCGAACGCGGCTGCGGCGGCGCAGCTTCCGTCCCGCGGCGCTG
>DATDDC010000706.1:0-27111 GCA_036523995.1 Anaeromyxobacter sp. | reverse complement strand
CGGCTCGCTCGTCGTCTCGCTCGTGGAGGGCTGGCGCGGCGAGATCGCGCACGTGGCGCTCACCGACGAGCGCGGCCGCTTCGACCGCTACAAGGTGAAGGACCCCTCCTTCCACAACTGGTTCGGCCTCGCCATGGCGCTCCGCGACGGCCAGATCTCCGACTTCCCGCTCTGCAACAAGAGCTTCAACCTGTCGTACGCGGGGCACGATCTGTGATCGACATCCTCAAGTTCCGGCTCGCCTACGGCCGCCAGACGGTGGCCTTCCCCGACGGGCCCCCCCGGTTCCCGGGGCGGTTCCGCGGCCGTCCCGTCGTGGACGCCTCCCGCTGCGGCGACGGCTGCGCCGCCTGCGCCGACGCCTGCCCCACCGAGGCCATCCTCGATCCGGGCAAGGCCACCCTGCGCATCGACCTCGGGCGCTGCGTGTTCTGCGGCGACTGCGCCACCGCCTGCCCGTCCGGCGTCGTCCGCTTCTCGAGCGATCACCGCCTCGCGGCGCGGACGCGCGAAGACCTCCTCGTCTCGAAGGACGAGCCCCTCCTCGCCGCGGCGCTGGACGAGAAGATGCGGAAGCTCTTCGGCCGGTCGATGAAGCTCCGCCAGGTCTCGGCCGCCGGCTGCAACGGCTGCGAGGCGGAGCTGAACGCGACGGGCAACATCCAGTTCGACGCCGGCCGCTTCGGCATCCAGTTCGTGGCCTCGCCCCGGCACGCGGACGGCATCGTGGTCACGGGGCCCGTCTCGGAGAACATGCGGGTCGCGCTCCAGAAGACGTACGAGGCGGTCCCGCCGCCGAAGCTCGTCATCGCGGTGGGCGCCTGCGCCATCTCCGGAGGCATCTTCCGCGGGAGCCCCGCGGCGCACGACGGCGCGGCCGCGGCGCTCCACGGGATCCCGGTGGATCTGTACGTTCCCGGGTGCCCGCCGCACCCCATCACCTTCCTCGACGGGATGCTGCGGCTGCTGGGGCGGCTGGGATAGCGGCGCCCGGCCTCGCCCTCTGCGGCGGGCGGGGTCCAGGGTTCCCGAGACCGTCTCCCGGCGCCGGCGCGCGTGCGCGATGTGGGCCCGTGTCGGCCCGGGCGTGCTTCCGCGCGCTCACCGAAGGCGCCCGGCCTCGGGCATAATCACGCTGCGTGACTTCCGAGATCCGCTGGCGCTGCGAGATCACCGAGGAGGTGGCCGCGCGCGCCGGGCCCCAGTTCGAGGAGCTGTTCCTGTGGTGGGACGACCGCTGGAGGGAGGCGTCGCGCACGCGGCGGCGCGCGTCGCTCCGGGCGCTGCGCTGGCTCGGGCTCTCGGCGTCGCTCGCCGGCGTGGGGCTCACGGGCTTCCTCATCGTGGTCACCCCGGACGCGCCGTGCTACCGGGGCCACTCCGCCCTCTTCTACGACGCGACGATGCCGTTCTTCGTCGTCCTCGCCACGGTCTTCGGGTTCATGCCGCGCATCACGCCGGCGCTCCAGGCGTGGAGCCGGCGCGTGGGCGTGCGCCAGGCGAGGCGCCTCGCCGTGAAGACTCGGCGCGCCGCGCCGTACTCCGTGGAGTACGTCCTCTCCGATGGGCGCCTCGAGGCGCGGGTGGCGAGGCCCAGGCTCACGAGCGTCACGGCGCTCCGCCGGGTGGAGAGCGCCGCGCTCGCGGAGGACGTCGCCTGCCTCTACGGCGGACGCTTCCCGCACGTCGTGAAGCGGATCGCCTGGCTGCCGGACGCCGGAGCGCGCGTGGCCCTCCGGGAGGCGCTGCGCTCCGCCGGGGCGAGCGTCCACGACGTGCCGCCCGGCGCCGGCCCGCGGCCGGTCGGCTGACGCAACCTCAGTTGGCCTGCTTCTTCGCCTTCTTCGCGGGCGCGGCGGCGGGCGTCTTGCCCGCGCCCGCCTGCTCGAGGAGCGGCCGGAGCCGCTCCATCATGGGCGGCAGGCGCTGCTGGAGGAGCGCCATCATGTGGTTGTTCACGTCCTGCAGCATCTCCGGCATGATCCGGATCTGCTTCTGGCCGAGCGGCGTGCGATAGAACGCGAGCAGCTCCTTCATCTCCGGCTCGGTGTAGTACTTCGCGAGCAGGCCGGCCTGGAGGTCCACCATCTCCGCGTAGGTGAGCAGCTTCCGGGTCTCCTCGGCGAGCCGCGCCGGGAGCTCCGGCGACGCCTTCGCGCCCGCCTGCTGGAGCGTGTGCTCGACCATCTGGCGCACCTGATCTTCCATCGCCTGCTGGAGCTTGTTCCAGCTCTCCTCCGGCAGGACGAACCGCGAGATCTCGACGGCGACGGCGTTCGGCTCGGATCCCGCCGAGGCGAGGCGCGGAACGGCGACGGCCGCGGCGAGTGCGGCGGCGGCGAGAAGACGCTTCATGATGCCTCCATCCCCTGCGGGCGCGCTGGGCGAGGCAGCGTACCAGTTCGCCGGGAGGCCGTCCTCCCGGGGCCGCGCCGGCGATGGCGCGCCGGGTGTAATCTCCGGCCATGACCGGCTCCGAGCACGACCGCGATCTCGCCCGGGCCTTCGACGTCCAGGCCGCTGCCTTCGAGCGGGCGAAGGTGCAGCGCGACGCGGAGTCCCTCTCCCGGTTCGTCGGGTTCGCCGCCGTCCCCCGCGGCGGGCGGGTCCTCGATGCGGGGTGCGGCCCCGGGCTCGTGGCCGAGGCCTTCCTCGAGGCGGGCTGCGACGTCCTCGGCGTCGACCTCTCGGCCGAGATGATCCGGCGGGCCCAGGCGCGCTGCGCCCGCTTCGGAGAGCGAGCGCGCTTCGAGCAGAGGTCGCTCTTCGATCTCAGCCCCGGCCAGCCCCTCGACGCGGCGCTCTCGCGCAACGTGATCCACCACCTGGAGGACCCGCAGGCCTTCGTGGCGCGGCAGGCGGCGCTCGTGCGCCCGGGCGGCGCCGTGCTCGTCCTCGATCTCTCCGGGGAGCCGGACCCCGCCGGGCAGGCCTTCTCGCAGGGGATAGAGCGCGACCGCGATCGCACGCACGTGCGCACGCTCACGCCGGGCGAGATGGTCGACATGCTCATCCGCGCGGGCCTCGAGGACCTCCGCCTCGCCGAGGAGCACCTCGTCCTCGACTTCGACGAGTGGTTCGACCGGGGCACCCCTGCGGCGCCGAAGGAGGCCGTGCGGGCCCGGCTCGTCGCGGGCCGCGCGCAGCGCTTCGTGCCGTCGCCGCGCCCGGACGGCCGCGTGGACATCCGGGTGACGCGGACGATGGTGCGCGCGACGAAGCCGGCGTGACGCCCGCTGCGCCGCGTCCGCCCCTCGCCTGCGCGGCGCGGCCGGACCGCGCGGCTCGTCACCACAATCCGTGAACGTGCACCGCGCCGATCCCCGCGCGCACGGGCCGGTCGCGCCCGCCTCGGCCCCTCACGCCCGCGGCTGCTCTCCCCCGGAGTGCGCCGCTGCCTCGACGTGCGGCGGGAGCTGCAGCGGCTCCTGCGGCATGAGGATCCAGAGCGCGGCGTAGACGACGATCCCCCAGAGGGCGAGGAGCGTCCCCACCACGAAGGCGAGCCGCACGGCGACGACGGGGAGGCCGAACTGCTTGGCGAGGCCGCTCGCGACGCCGCCGATCCAGGCCCCCTGGCGCGCGCGCACCCACTCGCGGGCGGGCGGCCGCTCGGTCATCCAGCTCGTGCAGGCGGCGCAGCGGATGGCGCCGGGCGCATTCTCGGTGCGGCAGTAGGGACAGATCATGTCGGCCTCCGTCGCCTCGTACGGTGGCGCCCGCTCCCTATTTCGCGCGGCCGTACGCCCCCACCCAGAACGACTTGCCGTGCTTGAGCGGCAACGTCTTCGCCCGCTTGCGCGGGAGCCCGTAGTGCTCGAAGAGCTGCGTCAGCTCGTCGGGCGGGACGAGCTTCATGGCCTTCTGGATGAGCTGCATGGTCTTCGTGGGGGCCGCCGGCCCCTCGCCGCCGGGGAGCTGGAGCACGACCGAGCAGGTCCCGCCCGGCGCGATCCACTCGGCGATCTTCCGCACGAGCACCTCCGGGTGGAGGTACTCGAAGATGAGCGCCGCGTGCACGAGGTCGAAGCTGCCCGGCGCCGCCCGCAGCTTCTCGGCCTCGAGGCAGTAGAGCTCGAGGCGCGGCCCGAGGTGGAAGTACCGCTGCCGCGCGATGCCGAGGTATTGCAGGTTCACGTCCACGCCCACGATCCGGTGCGTGACGGCGGGGTTCACGTGCTCGAGGCCGTTGCCGGTGGTGCAGCCGAGGACGAGCAGCCGGTCGGGCTGCGCGGCGAGGTAGCTCTCCTGGAAGATCGACGACAGCGGCCCGAGCTGGTCCACGCCCTGCGGCCCCATGTGGCGCTCGTAGTCGGCGGCGGGCACGATGGTCCACGGGTTCGGGGTGCTCATGCGGTCCGTACCCTACCGCGAAACCCCGCGCGGCGGCGTCCCGGGCGGCGTGTTACCGTCGAGGTGTGCGCGTCCGGACGGTCGCAGAGCCCGACCTCGAGCCCTGCCTGGATCTGTTCGAGTCCGTGGCCGCGGAGGGGAGCTGGCTCGCGACCGAGGCGCCCATCGATCGCCGGGAGGTGCGCGCGCGATGGGTGGATCTCCTGAAGACCGGCGAGGGGACCCTGCTCGTCGCCGAGGACGGAACGCTGCCCGTCGGCCTCGCCGCCATGGTGGGGCTCCTCTCGCCCGAGCTCGGCATGCTCGTCCGCGGTGGGCGGCGCGGCCAGGGCATCGGCGACGCGCTCGTCCGCGCCTGCGTGAGCTGGGCGGCCGGCCGAGGCGCGCGCGAGGTCATCCTGCACGTCTTCCCTCACAACGTCGCGGCCATCGCGCTCTACCGCAAGCACGGCTTCGAGGAGCTCGGGCTCGTCCGCGAGGCCTATCCTCGCAAGAACGGCGAGAGGTGGGACGCCATCAAGATGGTGAAGCCGCTCGTCCCCGCCGCTCAGCCTCGAGGCGGCGAGAGGGGCAATTCCATGTAGGCGGCGCCCGCGATGGGCCGGCGCACGTACGGCGGGATGTCCACGAACCCCAGCTGCCGGTAGAGCGCCAGCGCCGCGGACATCTTCCCCGGCAGGGTCTCGAGGCGGAAGGCGCGGAACCCGAGCCGCCGCGCCTCGTCGAGGAGCGCGAGGAGGAGCGCGCCGCCGAGCCCCGCGCCGCGGAAGGCGGGCCGGAGGAAGAGGCGCCGCCCCTCCACCGCCCCGCCGTCGATGCGACGGAACGCGCCGCAGCCCGCGGGCTCGCCACCGTGGTAGGCGAGGAGGAGCCGCCCTTCCGGCGGCGCGTAGAGCGTCTCCAGGTTGCGGAGCTCCTTCTCGAACCCCTCGAAGCAGCAGGCCGCGTCGATGTCGCGCTCGTACTCGCGGAAGAGGGCGCGGCCGAGATCCCAGTCGGCGGGGGAGCTGGCGGGACGGACGGCGTTCACGAGCCGGAGGATGCCATCCCGCGCCGGCCCAGTCACGGCCCCGTCCGCCGCCGCGCCAGGCGCTCCGACGGCAGGCTCGAGGCCGCGCGGCAAAGCTCGTCCGCGATGCGGATGGCCCGGATCGCTCGCTCCTCGGCGAGCCGCACCGAGCCGACCTCCGCGACCGACGCGAGCGACCGGGCCGCGGCGGCGTCGGCGCGAGCGGCGTCGAGGCGAGCCGCCACCTCGCGCCGGACCGCCGCGCCCTCGAGCGGCGTGCCCCGATACGGCGCGATGCGCACCGGCTCGACCGGAAGCGCGCGGGCCACGGCCTCGACGTCCGACGTGCCGGCGCGGTCGAGGTCGTCGGCGCAGGCGCGTGCGCGCTCCAGCGCCTCGGCGGCGGCGGAGGCGGCCTCGTTCCCTGCGGTGGTTCCCTGGGGTCCCGGCGCGCAGGCGATCCCGAGCGCGAAGAGCCACACCATCCCGCGGATCATGTTTCCCCCGATGTGCGTGAGATCACGGCCGTGTTCCGTCGCATCCGGGGAGAGGAACCGGCCCGCGGGCCGTTGTGACCGCTCTTCAGGGGTTCCCGGCCGCGGCGAATCGCCTCGCCGTCAGCGCGCCGCCCCCCGCGCCGCGAGCACGAGCTGCGCCCGCAGCTCGTGGAGCCGCCGCTCCAGGCCGACCGGGAACTCGTGCGGGTTCATGAAGCGCTTCACGCCCCCGTGGAAGCCGGCGAGCTGCGCGCCGGTGCGGGCGCGGACCTCGTCGAGCGGAGGGGGAGCGTAGAGGCGGCGCCCGCCGCGGAACACGGGCACGAGCAGGTCCGCGCCCGCGGCGCCGGCCGGGATCTCGCGCCGGCGCAGCGGATCGGCGGGGTCCACGATGACGGCGGGAGAGGGAAGCCCGAGCGTCTCGTCGAAGATGGCGTCGGCGGTGAACTCGCCGTCCTTCGAGAACCTCCTCACCTGGAGGAGGCCGGGGATGGTGGTCTTCTCGATCTGCTCCGACACCTTGACGCGCGGCTTCCACGGCACGTCCTTCGACTCGCGCACCGCGCCGAGCTTGTAGACGCCGCCCAGCGCGCCGTCGTCGTGGCCCGTGACGAGCCGCGTGCCCACGCCCCACACGGCGACCTTCGCGCCCTGGTCCTTCAGGCTGTCGATGACGTGCTCGTCGAGCTCGTTCGAGGCGAGGATGGCGGCCTTCGGGAACCCCGCCTCGTCGAGGATGCGGCGCGCCTCCTGCGAGAGCCAGGCGAGGTCGCCCGAGTCGAGCCGGATCCCGGCGAGCTCCTTGCCCTGCGAGCGGAGCCAGCGGCCGACCTCGATGGCGTTCTCCAGGCCCTCCCGCGTGCCGTAGGTGTCGACGAGGAAGACGCAGGTCCCGGGGACCGCGCGCGCGAAGGCCAGGAACGCCTCGCGCTCGGAGTCGTGGAGCATGACCCAGCTGTGCGCATGGGTGCCGCGCACCGGGATGCCCCAGAGCTTCCCGGCGAGCGTGTTCGAGGTGGCGTGGCAGCCGCCCACGAACGCGGCGCGGGTGGCGGAGAGCCCGCCGTCGATGCCCTGGGCGCGGCGGAGCCCGAACTCGATCACCGGCTCGCCGCGGGCGGCGAGGCAGACGCGCGCCGCCTTGGTGGCGATGAGCGTCTGGAAGTTGACGATCGTGAGGACCGCGGTCTCGAGGAGGAGGCAGGGGATGACGGGGCCCGTGATGCGGAGGAGCGGCTCGTGCGGGAAGACCACCGTGCCCTCCGGCACGGCGTCGACGTCGACCGCCATCTCGACCCTGGAGAGGTGCTCGAGGAAGCCGCGCTCGAAGATCGGCGCGCCGTCGGCCCCGCGCTGCGCTTCGAGGAAGGCCAGGTCGTCCTCCTCGAAGCGCCAGTGCTCGACGAGGTCCATGGCGGGCTCGAGGCCGGCCGCGACGGTGAAGCCTCCCTGGAAGGGGTTCCTGCGGAAGGAAAGGACGAACGAGGCCTCCCGCCGGTCGATGCCCTCCTTCCAGGCGGCGTACGCCATCGTCAGCTCGTAGAAGTCGGTGAGGAGCGCGAGCGAGGGACGGTAGAGCTTCGAGGGGACGGGCATGCGGCCTCCCGTGACGCATCCTCGATCATGGCACCACGCACCCGTCTCGTCGCTTGCCCGTCGGGTCGGCGGCGCTAAGTAACTTCCCGATCGGGAGGCATGCGATGGCGAATGCGCTCGGGGCGAACAGGCCCTTCCAGATGTCTTCGGGCAAGACGGGGACGCTCGTTTCGTTGCCGGCGCTGGAGGAGAAGGGCTTCGGCCCCATCTCGCGCCTGCCCGTCTCGCTGCGCATCGTGCTCGAGTCGCTCGCCCGGAACGTGGACGGCCAGCGGGTGACCGAGGACGACGTGCGCGCCCTGGCGCGCTGGGAGCCGCGGGGAGAGCGCGTCCGCGAGATCCCCTTCCTCGTGGCGCGCGTGCTCCTCCAGGACTTCACCGGGGTGCCGCTCCTCGCCGACCTCGCCGCCATGCGCTCGGCGGTGGCGCGGCTCGAGAAGGATCCGCTCCTCGTCGAGCCGCTCGTGCCGGTGGACCTCGTGGTCGACCACTCGGTGCAGGTGGACGCGTTCGCCGTGGCGGACGCGCTCCGGGTGAACATGGAGCTCGAGTTCGACCGGAACCTCGCCCGCTACGAGTTCCTGAAGTGGGGCACCCAGGCCTTCGAGAAGCTCCGCATCGTGCCGCCGGGCATGGGCATCTGCCACCAGGTGAACCTCGAGTTCCTCTCGCGCGGCGTGCTCGAGAAGGACGGCGTCTGCTATCCGGACACCCTCGTCGGCACCGACTCGCATACTCCCATGGTGAACGGGCTCGGCCTCGTCGCCTGGGGCGTGGGGGGCATCGAGGCGGAGGCGGCCATGCTCGGCCAGCCCACGTACTTCCTCACGCCGGACGTGGTGGGCGTGCACATGACCGGCGCCCTGCGCGAGGGCGTCACCGCGACGGACCTGGTCCTCCGCGTCACCGAGGTGCTGCGCAAGCAGAAGGTGGTGGGGAAGTTCGTCGAGTTCTTCGGCGAGGGTGCCGCCACGCTGCCGGTGCCGGAGCGCGCCACGCTCTCCAACATGTCCCCCGAGTACGGGGCCACCCTCGGCTTCTTCCCGCCGGACGAGCAGTCCGCCCGTTACCTCGAGGCGACCGGCCGGTCTCGCGAGGTCGTCGACACCTTCCGCGCCTACTACCGGGCGCAGGGGCTCTTCCGGATGCCGAGGAAGGGCGAGGTGGAGTACAGCGGGGTGGTCGAGCTCGACCTCGGCTCCGTGCGGCCCGCCGTGGCCGGACCCAAGCGGCCGCAGGATCGCATCGAGCTGGGCGCGCTGGGCGCGGCGTTCCGAGACCTCCTCGGGCGCACGGACGCGACCGGCTACGGCAAGCCCGCCGCGGACCTGGGCCGCCGCTGGCGCTTCACTTCGTCGGACTCGCGTCGCCTCAAGCCGGGCGGAGGGCTGCAGGAGCCCGACGCGGCTCCCGACGGCGAGAGGAAGGACACGAGCACGCTCACCGAGTTCGAGATGATCAACAACCGGCCCACCCCGAACGACGTCGGGACGGCGCCGGAGCCGCGCCTGAGGGACGAGGAGGTGGAGCTCGGGCACGGGGACGTGGTCATCGCCGCCATCACCTCCTGCACGAACACCTCGAACCCGAGCGTGATGCTCGCCGCGGGCCTGCTCGCGAAGAAGGCGGTGGAGCGCGGCCTCGAGGTGAAGCCCACCGTGAAGACGTCGCTCGCGCCCGGCTCCCGCGTGGTGTCGCGCTACCTCGAGCGAACGGGGCTGCAGCGCTGGTTCGACGCGCTCGGCTTCCAGACCGTCGGCTACGGCTGCACCACCTGCATCGGCAACTCCGGCCCGCTCGACGAGCGCATCGAGAAGGTCGTCGCGGACAACGACGTCGTGGTGGCCTCGGTGCTCTCGGGCAACCGGAACTTCGAGGCCCGCGTGCACCAGAGCGTGAAGGCGAACTTCCTCATGAGCCCGCCGCTGGTGGTCGCCTTCGCCCTGGCCGGACGCGTGTCGGTGGATCTCGAGAAGGAGCCGCTCGGCCTGGGGAAGGACGGGAAGCCCGTCTTCCTCCGCGACATCTGGCCCACCGTGGCGGAGGTGGACGCGCTCCGCGGCGCGGCCACCGACCCGGAGGAGTACCGGAAGAACTACGCCGCCTTCGACGAGAACGCGCGCTGGAACGCGCTGCCGGTCCGGGGCGGCAAGGTGTACGAGTGGGACCCCAAGTCCACGTACATCCAGGAGCCGCCCTACTTCACGCCGTTCGAGCTCGGCCCCGGGACGCCGAAGGACGTGACCGGCGCCCGGCCGCTCGCCATCTTCGGCGACTCGGTCACGACGGATCACATCAGCCCGGCGGGATCCATCAAGGCCTCCTCGCCCGCAGGGCAGTACCTCGTCTCCCTGGGGGTCGGCGTCCGCGACTTCAACAGCTACGGCGCGCGGCGCGGCAACCACCACGTCATGGTGCGCGGCACCTTCGCGAACGTGCGCATCAAGAACCTCATGGTGCCGGGCGTGGAGGGCGGCGTCACCGTGCACCAGCCCACCGGCCGGCGCATGCCCATCCACGACGCCGCCATGGAGTACGCGCGCGACGGCATCCCGCTCTGCGTCCTCGCCGGGCAGGAGTACGGGACCGGCTCGTCGCGCGACTGGGCGGCGAAGGGCCCGGCGCTCCTCGGCGTGCGGTTCGTGGTGGCGCGCTCCTTCGAGCGGATCCACCGCTCCAACCTGGTGGGCATGGGCATCCTCCCCTGCCAGTTCCCCGAGGGCGCCTCGGTGCAGACGCTCGGCCTCGACGGCACGGAGACGTTCGATCTGACGGGCGTCACGGGGCCGGTGAAGCCGCGCCAGGCGGCGAAGCTCGTCGTGCACCGCAGGGATGGGAAGAGGGACGAGGTGCCGGTCACGGTGCGGATCGACACGCCCATAGAGACCGAGTACCACCGGCACGGCGGGATCATGCCGTTCGTGCTGCGCCAGCTCCTCGCCCGTGGCTAGGCGGCGGAGTCGGGCGCCCTCCGTATGGGTCACGGGCGGCCGGGCGTGCCGCCGCCCCGGCGGCTTCCCGGCGAAACGCCCCGTTCGGCGCTTGGCCCGCCGTCAACTGTCAGTTACTGCGCAGGATCTGGTTCAGAAATCCGTGACGTCTACAGGAAGGGAGTCGGAGGTCCGAGATGCCCAAGAAGCGCTCTGATATCACTCGTCGTGAATTCGTGAAGGCCGCCGGAGCCGGCGCGCTCGCTGCCGCGGCGGCGGCGTCGGGGCTCGTCCCCCGCGCCGCCCGCGCCCAGCAGAAGACGCTCAAGATCATCCAGTGGAGCCACTTCGTCCCCGGCTACGACAAGTGGTTCGACGGCGAGCTCTGCAAGCAGTGGGGCGAGAAGAACGACACGAAGGTCGTCGTCGATCACATCTCCATCGGCGAGATCAACGCCCGCGCGGCCGCCGAGGTGGCGGCGCAGAAGGGCCACGACCTCTTCATGTTCCTCTCGCCGCCGGCGGCGTACGAGAAGCAGGTCATCGACCACAAGCACGTCTACGCCGAGGTGGAGAAGAAGTGGGGCAAGCCGGTCGAGCTGGCGGTGAAGTCGTCCTACAACCCCAAGACGAAGAAGTACTTCGCCTTCTCCGACAGCTACGTCCCGGATCCGGGCAACTACCGCCAGGACCTCTGGACGCAGGTCGGATTCCCGAACGGCCCGGACACCTGGGAGGAGCTCTACAAGGGCGCCAAGGCGATCAAGGAGAAGATCGGGAACCCGTGCGGCCTCGGGCTGTCGCAGGAGCTCGACACGAACATGGCGATGCGGGCGCTGCTCTGGTCGTTCGGCGGCTCCGAGCAGGACGCCGAGGGACGCGTCGTCATCAACTCGAAGCACACCGTGGACGCGCTCAAGTTCATGCGCTCGCTCCACAAGGACGCCCAGACGAGCGAGGTCTTCACCTGGGATCCCTCGTCCAACAACCGCGGCATCCTGGCGGGGAAGCTCTCGTACGTGGACAACGCCATCTCGGTCACGCGCACGGCCGAGAAGGACAACCCGGACATGTCGAAGAAGATCCAGCTCACCCCCGCGCTCAAGGGGCCGGTGCGCCGGATCGCCTCCGAGCACGTGATGGACTGCTACGTCATCTGGAACTTCGCGGACAACAAGGACGGCGCGCAGAAGTTCCTCGTCGACTACATGGCCGACTTCCACAAGGCCTTCGTGGCGAGCGAGTTCTACAACTTCCCGTCGTTCCCGAAGAGCGTCCCGGACCTGCAGCAGCTCGTCTCCAACGATCCCAAGGCGGTCCCGCCCGACAAGTACAAGGTGATCGCGAACGCCATCGAGTGGTCGACCAACGTCGGGTACCCCGGCTACGCCAGCGCGGCCGTCGACGAGGTGTTCAACACCTTCGTGATCCCGACCATGTTCGCCAAGGTGGCGCGCGACGAGCTGTCCGCCGAGGACGCCGCGCGGGCCGCCGAGAACGAGTGCAAGCGCATCTTCGCGAAGTGGAAGACCGCGTAGGCTGCTCGGGAGGAGGGAATGGCGGTCGTCGAGACCCGCAGCCTGACGAAGATCTTCAAGAAGGCCGAGGAAGGCGCAGTCAACGACGTCGACCTCGTCACGAGGGACGGCGAGTTCCTCGTCTTCCTCGGCCCGTCCGGGTCCGGAAAGTCCACGCTCCTCCGGATGATCGCCGGGCTGGAGGAGCCGACGCGCGGCGACGTGCTCATCGGCGGCAGGGTCGTGACCGATCTGCCGCCGCGGGCGCGCGGCATCGCCATGGTGTTCCAGAGCTACGCGCTCTACCCGCACCTCTCCGTGGAGAAGAACATCGCCTTCCCGCTCAAGGCGCACGGGGTGGTGAAGGAGAAGCGCAGGGAGCGCGTCGACTGGGCCGCCGGGCTCCTCGGCATCGGCCACCTCCTCGCCCGCAAGCCCCGGGAGCTCTCGGGCGGCGAGCGGCAGCGCGTCGCCCTGGCCCGCGCGATCGTGCGCGAGCCCACCGTGTTCCTCCTCGACGAGCCCCTCTCCAACCTGGACGCGAAGCTGCGCGCCTCCGCCCGCGAGGAGCTCACGCAGTTCCACAAGCGGGTGGGCACCACCACCATCTACGTCACGCACGACCAGGTCGAGGCGATGGCGATGGGAAACCGCATCGTGGTCCTCCACCAGGGGATCGTCCGGCAGATCGGCACGCCGCGCGAGGTCTACGACGAGCCGGCCGACACGTTCGTGGCGACGTTCCTCGGCTCGCCGCCCATGAACCTCGTGGAGGACGGCGACTTCATCGCTGGGTTCCGGCCGGAGAGCCTGCTCCCCGCGGACATGGTGCAGGGCGAGAAGGCGGCGGTGCGGTTCCGCGTCTCGCTCGTCGAGTACCTGGGCTCGGAGCGCGTCCTCCACGGGATCATCGAGGGCGGGCGCTTCGACGGCCGCAAGGTCGTCTCGCGCGTCGCCACCGCCCAGAGCGCCGCCTTCGGCGAGGGCACCGCGCACGACTTCGCCGTGCCCGCGCGCGAGGTGAAGTTCTTCGACAAGGCCAGCGGGAAGCGCACCGGACCGCGGGAGCTCTCGTGGCGGTGATCCCCGCCGAGGGGGCCGCGCAGGCCCGGCGCCGCCGCCGCGGCCCGAGCGACGCGACCTGGCTCGGCATCGGCTTCATCGCCCCCGCGGTCATCTACATCGCAGCGCTCGTCGGGCTGCCGCTGGTGCTGGCATTCCTCTACAGCGTCGGCGACGTGAAGGTGGGAAGCGTCGGCTACCAGTTCGTGGGCCTCGAGAACTTCCGGAGCGTCCTCGAGAGCCCGTCGTTCCGGCGCTCGCTCGTGAACTCCTTCATCTTCACCATCTCCACGCAGGTCGTCGTCCTCGTCTGCGCCAACGCGCTCGCCCTGGCGCTGCGGGACCACTTCCGCGGGCGCGGCGTGGTCCGCTTCCTCATCCTCCTGCCCTGGGTGGCGCCCATCTCCCTCGGCGCCATCGGCTGGAAGTGGATCCTCGACTCGATCTACTCGGTCGTGAACTGGGTGCTCTGGAAGATGCACCTCGTGAACATGTTCGACCCGCCCATGTGGCTGGGCGAGCCGGGGCTCGCGATGGCGTCGGTGATCGCGGTGCATGCCTGGCGGATGATCCCGTTCTCCACCGTGATCCTGCTCGCCGGCCTCACCTCCATCCCGCGCGACATCCCCGAGGCGGCCGCGGTGGACGGCGCCGGGTTCTGGCGCACGCACTTCGAGATCACGCTGCCCATGATGCGGCCCATCATCAACGTGGCGGTCCTGTTCGGCGTCGTCTTCACGTTCACCGACATGACCGTCGTGTACATCCTCACGCGGGGCGGGCCGTACGACTCGACGCAGGTGCTGCCGTCGCTCGCGTTCTTCACGGGCGTGCTCGGGTCCGACCTGGCCGAGGGCGCGGCCATCTCGGTGTTCCTCGTGCCCATCCTCGTGGTGGTCGCCGCGCTCATGCTGCGCGTCGCGCATCGTGCGGAGGTCACGTGAGGACCGGGGCCGGCCGCCGCCTCTCGCCCCTCGCCCGCGCCGGGCGCTGGATCGTGGTGATCGGCTTCGCCGTGCTGCTCGCCTTCCCCTTCTACTGGATGGCGATCACGAGCTTCAAGCAGACGAGCGACCTCTACGACCTCACGCACAACCCGTTCATCTTCAGCGCGAAGCCCACGCTCGAGCACATCCGCTTCCTCTTCCAGCAGACGCTCTTCCTGCGCTGGTTCTGGAACACGAGCATCGCGGGCGTCGCCGTCGTCGCCATCACGCTCCTCCTCTCGGTGCCCGCCGCCTACGCGCTCGCCCGGCTCACCGGCGCCTGGGGGCAGCAGCTCGGGATCGGGATCTTCCTCACGTACCTCATCCCGCCCACCCTGCTCTTCATCCCCATGTCGCGGGTGGTGTCCTTCTTCGGCCTCCAGGACAGCCTGGGGGCGATCATCCTGACCTACCCCACGTTCACGGTCCCGTTCTCGACTTGGCTCCTCATGGGCTTCTTCAAGGCCATCCCGCGCGACCTCGAGGAGGCGGCGCTCGTGGACGGGCTCACCCGCCTCGGCGCGTTCCTGCGCCTCGTCGTGCCCATCTCCGTCTCGGGGATCCTGACCGTCGTGATCTTCTCCTTCACCCTCGTCACGCAGGAGTTCGTCTATGCCCTCACCTTCATCTCGTCGGCGGAGCACCAGACCGTCGGCGTGGGCGTGCCGATCTACCTCGTCCGCGGCGACGTCTACTACTGGGGATCGCTCATGGCCGCGTGCCTCATCGCGAGCCTGCCCATCGCCGTCGTCTACAACGTCTTCCTCGACCGCTTCATCGCGGGCTTCACGGTCGGGGCGGTGAAGTGACACCGCAGCGCGCCAATCCATTGGAGCCCCAAAGGGATTGCCCTCCGGCCGGCGGCGGTTTGCGATGATGCGGGATTCGGGTTCCCAACAGAGAGGAGAGAGCCATGGCCAAGAAGCGCCTCGGTAGACGCGGCTTCCTCAGGGTCGCGGGCGAAGCCTCCATCCTCGCCGCGGCGGCGGCCGCCTTCCCGCGCGGCGCCTTCGGGGCGACACCGAAGGTGAAGGGGCCCATCAAGTACGGCTACCAGGCGGTGCTGTCCGGCACCCTGGCCGGCTACGGCGAGTTCCACCGGATGGGCCTCGTCATGGCGGTGGACGAGGTCAACGCCAAGGGCGGCATCGCCGGGCAGAAGGTCGAGTACGAGATGCGCGACTCGACGCTCAAGCCCGACGACGCCATCAAGAACATCCGCTACTTCGTCGACAGCTGGGGCGCGGACTTCCTCGGCGGCATCGACTCCTCGGGCCAGGCGCTCGCGGTCGCGCCGCTCATGCCGCAGCTCGACAAGGTCCTCATCGTCACGCACGCCGCCACCGAGAAGCTGAACGAGGAGCAGGTCTTCAAGAACGGCGTGAAGCAGATCTTCCGCATCTGCTCGCCCACCTACCAGGACGGCAACGCCGCCGCCTTCATCGCGAGGGACCTGCCCGCCATGAAGTGGGCCACGGTGAGCCCGAAGTACGAGTACGGCTTCACCTGCTGGAAGATGTTCCAGGACGCGCTCAAGAAGATGAAGCCGGGCGTGACGTTCGTGGCCGAGTCGTTCGCGCCCTTCGGCACGACCGACTTCCGCTCGCACATCAACACCATCATGGACGCGCAGCCCGACGGCCTCTACTCCACCGAGTGGGCGGGCGAGCTCATCAGCTTCGTGAAGCAGGCGAGGGAGGCCGGCCTCTTCGACAAGGTGAAGCACGTCATGTTCCCGGTCGGAGCCGCCATGGACGTGCTCGAGGGCTGCGGGAACGACCTGCCGGACGGCATCTGGATCTCGGGCCGCTACTACTTCCAGTACCCGAACTCGAAGATGAACAACGAGTGGGTGGCGCGCTTCCACAAGCGCTGGAACCACTACCCCGCCTACGTCTCCGAGACGGCCTACTCCTCGGTGTACACGCTCAAGGCGGCGGTGGAGAAGGCGGGCTCGAAGGACACGAAGGCCGTCATCCAGGCCCTCGAGGGCATGGAGATCGACACGCCCGGAGGCCACCGCGTCTTCCGCAAGGAGGACCACCAGGCGATGTACGAGGTGCCCTGGGGCAAGACGCGCTCGGATCCCAAGTATCCCTTCAAGACCATGGGCGAGCAGCGCGTCATCCCCGCGAAGGAGTTCTTCAACCGGCCGCCGTTCGACGGCGACCGGTCGCAGCCGCCCTTCCAGCAGGGCTGACCCGATCCGGAGCCGGCGCGGGGGCTTCGAGGCCCCCGCGCCCCCGCCGCCATGCAATCCATCGTGCACGTGCTCCTCGCGGGGCTCTCGTCGGGAATGTTCATCTGGCTCGTGGCGAGCGGCCTCACGCTCATCTTCGGCGTGCTGGGCGTGCTCAACTTCGCGCACGGCAGCTTCTACATGCTGGGCGCGTACGCCTGCTACACGCTCGTGAACGTCTTCGCGCCGCACTTCTACCTCGGCGTCCTGCTCGGGCCGCTGGCGGTCGCCGCCGTGGGCCTCGCCATGGAGCGGCGCTTCCTCCGCGGCGTCTACCACCTCGCCCTCCCCTACCAGCTCCTCCTCACGTTCGCGTTCGTCCTCATCTTCGACAACCTCGTGAAGATCGCCTGGGGCGCGGGGTCGCTCACGCCGCCGGTGCCCGCGGCGCTCCGGGGCTCGGTCGAGATCGTGGGGCGGAGGTTCCCCATCTACTCCCTCCTCATCATCGCCATCGGGCCCGTCGTGGCGCTGGGGCTCTGGGCGCTCCTCGAGCGCACCTGGCTCGGCCGCACCGTCCGCGCGGCGGCGTCGGACCGGGAGATGGCGTCCGCGCTCGGCGTCCGGGTGCCGGCGCTCTACACGGGCGTGTTCGCCTTCGGCGCCTGGCTCGCCGCGCTGGGCGGCGCGCTGGCGGTGCCCTACGTCGGCCTCCTCACGCCGGGCATGGGGGAGAGCATCATCATCGACGCCTTCATCGTGGCCGTCATCGGCGGGCTCGGGAGCCTCAAGGGCGCGTTCCTGGGAGCGCTCATCATCGGCATCCTGTCCGCCTTCGGCACGCGCTTCTTCCCGACCTTCGACATGGCGCTCACCTTCCTCCTCATGGCCGCCGTGCTCCTGGTGCGGCCGCGGGGCCTCTTCGGCGCGGCCGCCTGATCATGTCGAAGGCCCTGCCACTCGCCGTCCCCGCCGTCCTCCTCGCGCTGCTCGCGCTCCTGCCGCTCGCCGGCGAGCGCTTCGTCACGTACCTCGTCATCCGGGTCATGCTCCTCGGCATCTTCGCGGTGGGCTACGACCTCCTCCTCGGCCGGACCGGGCTCCTCTCCTTCGGCCACGCCGGCTTCTACGCCGCGGGGGCGTACGCGCTGGGCTTCTTCTCCTTGCGCGTGTCGCACCACCCGCTCCTGGGCGTGCTCGTCGCGGTCGCCGCCGCCGCGCTCCTCGGCCTCGCGGTCGGGGCGCTGTGCGTGCGCTCGAGCGAGGTGTACTTCTCGATGCTCACCCTCGCCTTCGGGATGATGGTGTTCGCGCTCGTGTGGAACGCGAGCTCCATCACCGGCGGCGACGACGGCCTCGTCGGCATCGCGCGGGCGCCGGTCACGCTTCCCGGGATCTCGCTCTCCATCGCCCGCGACGCGGAGTTCTACTACCTCGTGCTCCTCTTCTTCGCGCTGGCGATCTTCGTGGCGTGGCGCATCCGCGGCTCGCCCTTCGGCCTCGTCCTCGCCGGCATGCGCGAGAACGCCACCCGCGTCGAGTTCGCCGGGGTCCCGGTGCGCCGCTACCGCCTGGCGGTGTTCACCGTGAGCGCCGCCTACGCCGGCCTCGCCGGCGGCCTCGAGACGCTGCTGGAGTCGAGCGCGCGGCCCATGATGGCGCACTGGACGCACTCCTCGGAGCCGATGCTGGTCTCGCTCCTGGGCGGCCTGGGCACGCTCTCCGGCCCGATCGTGGGGAGCGCGCTCTTCATCGCCATCCGCGAGATCGTGCAGCGCTTCACCGAGCACTGGATGCTCGGCTTCGGCGTCGTCCTGCTCCTCATCATCGGAGCGTTCCGCGGCGGCGTGGTGGGCACGATCCACCAGGTCGTGGCGCGCCGCCGGGCGCGGGGAGCCGCCTCATGAGCGCACCGCTCCTGGCCGCGCACGGCCTCACCAACTTCTTCGGCAAGGTCTGCACCGCCCGGAACCTCGACCTCGCCTTCCAGGAGGGCGTCCTCACCTCGATCATCGGCCCGAACGGCGCCGGCAAGTCGACGCTCATCAACCTCCTCACCGGGCACCTGCCGGTGCAGTCGGGCCGGGTCGAGTTCCGGGGCGGGGACGTGACGCGCCTGCCGGTGCACGCCCGCGTGCGCATGGGCATCTGCCGGTCCTTCCAGATCGTGAACGTCTTCCCGCAGCTCACCGCGCTCGAGAACGCCCTCATCCCGTCGCTCGCCGCCGAGGGCCGTGCGCACCGGTTCTTCTCGCCGGTTTGGCGCGAGAGCGCGGCGCGCGCGGACGCCGAGGCGGCGCTCGAGCGCGTCGGCCTCTCCGAGCGGTCGGACACGCTCGCGAGCGCCCTCTCGCACGGGGACAAGCACCTGCTGGAGGTGGCCGTGGCCCTCGCGGCGAGGCCGGCGCTCCTCTTCCTCGACGAGCCGACCGCGGGCATGAACCCGCACGAGCGGGCGCGCCTCCTCGCGTCGATCCGCAGCCTCGCGCGCGAGGGGCGCACCACCTTCGTGGTCGTCGAGCACGACATGGACGTCGTCTTCTCGCTCTCCGAGCGCGTGGTGGTGCTGCACAGGGGCGAGGTGCTGTGCGACGGCTCGCCCGATCACGTCCGCGCCGACGCCAGGGTGCGCGAGGTCTACCTCGGCCAGGAGGTCGAGGCCGCCGCTCGGCCGGGGGCCCTGCCATGATCCTCGAGCTCTCCGGCGTGGACACGTTCTACGGCACGAGCCACGTGCTGCAGGGCGTGGAGCTCGCCGTGAAGCCCGGCGAGACGGTGGCGCTCCTCGGCCGGAACGGCGTCGGCAAGACCACGACCCTGCGCACCATCATGGGGCTCACCCCCGCCCGCTCCGGATCCATCCGCTTCCTCGGCCAGGAGATCCGCGGCAGGCCGGCGGACGCCGTCGCCCGCATGGGCATCGCCTACTGCCCGGACGATCACCGCATCTTCCCGAGCCTCACCGCGGACGAGAACCTCGAGCTGGCGCGCCGCCATTCCCGGCGCTCGGGCATCTGGGATCGCGAGCACGTGCTCCAGGCGTTCCCGCGCCTCCGCGAGGTGGCCGACACGCGCGGGCTGAGCCTCTCCGGCGGCGAGAAGAAGATGCTCGCCATCGGCCGCGCGCTCATGGCGAACCCGGCGCTGGTGCTGCTCGACGAGCCGTCGGAGGGGCTCGCGCCGCTCGTCCTCGCGCACATCGTGGAGGTGCTCGCGCTCATGAAGCGGGAGGGCGTCACCATCCTGCTCGCCGACCAGAACCTCCGCTTCTGCCGCAAGGTGTGCGACCGCGGCTACATCCTCGAGAAGGGGCGCATCGAGCACGCGGGCACGATGGAGGAGATCGGGCGGGACGAGGGGATCGTGCGCAAGTACCTCGCGGTCTGATCCGGTGTCCGCCCGCGTGCGTGCCCGGTGGCTCGCGGCGGGCAGGAGCGCGGAGGCGGAGAAAGGGCTCAAGGAGGCGTCCATGCCGTCCACGCTCTTCGATCTCACCGGCAAGATCGCCCTCGTCACCGGCGCGTCGAAGGGGCTCGGGCGGGCGATGTCGGTGGCGCTCGCGAAGGCCGGGGCGACCCTGGCCCTGTGCGCGCGAGACGGGGAGGGGCTCGCGGCGACCAAGGCCGCCGCGGAGGGTCACGGCGCGCGCGCCGAGGTCTTCGAGATGGACGTGCTGAAGGACGCGAGCGTGCGCGAGGCGGTGGCGCGGGTCCTCTCCACGTTCGGCCGGCTCGACGTCCTCGTGAACAACGCCGGCGTGAACGTGCGCAAGCCCACGCTCGAGCTCTCCGAGGAGGAATGGGACCTCGTCCTCGACACGAACCTCAAGGGATACTTCCTCGTGGCCCGCGCGGCCGGGGCCCACATGGTGGCGCGCGGGAAGGGCAAGGTGATCAACGTCTCCTCCATCTTCGGCGCGGTGGGCATGTACAACCAGCTCGCCTACGCCTCGTCGAAGGGGGGCGTGTCGATGATGACCAAGGTGATGGCCATCGAGTGGGCCAAGGCCGGCGTCAACGTGAACGCCATCGCCCCCACCTACTTCGAGACGCCGCTCGTGGCGGCGCTCCGGAACGACCCGGAGCGGTTCCGCTTCATCAACGAGCGGACGCCCATGGGCCGCTGGGGACAGCCCGAGGAGCTCGAGGGCACGCTCGTGTACCTCGCCTCGAGCGCGTCGGACTTCGTCACCGGACAGACGCTCTTCGTCGACGGTGGCTGGACCATCTGGTGAGCGCGACGGCGACAGGCGGGAGCCCGCTCCCGTTCCGGTCCATCGCGGACGTCCCCCGGGCGCAGGCGCTCCGCGTTCCCGGGAAGGCCGCCGTGATCCACGAGGGCGGCGTCCTCACGTACCGCGAGCTCTGGGACCGCTCGGCGCGCTTCGCGGCGTTCGCGGCCGCGCGCGCGGGGCGCGGCGGGCGCGTGGCCCTGCTCCTTCCGAACGTGCCCGAGCTCGCCGTCGCGTACTTCGGCGCCATCGCCGCCGGCGCCGTCGCGGTCCCGGTGAACTTCCGGCTCTCGCCGCCCGAGGTCGGCTACGTCCTCCAGGACTCCGGCGCGGCCGTCCTCGTCACGACCGCCGCCCAGCACGAGAGGCTCGCCGCGCTGCCCGAGGCGAAGGGCGTCTCGGCCTTCGTGGTGGTGGACGGCGCGCCCGCCGGAGCGATGACCTTCGATGCGGCCCTCGCGGAGGCGCCGCCGGTGCCGGAGCCCGCCTCCGCGTCGCCCGGCGACGTCGCTTGCCTCCTCTACACCTCGGGCACGACGGGCTTCCCGAAGGGCGCGATGATCTCGCACGCGAACTGCCTCTTCAACGCGGGCTCCTGCGAGAGGACCCTGGGCTACCGCGAGGAAGACGTCGCGCTCGTCACGCTGCCGCTCTTCCACGTCACCGCGCTGCACTCGCAGGTCGTGGCCTTCCTCGCCCTCGGCGCGACCGTCGTCCTCCAGCGGGAGTACGAGACCCGCCGGATGCTGGAGCTCATCGGGCGCCACGGGGTCACGGCGCTCTTCCTCGTCCCGGCCGTCTACAAGCTCGTCACCCTGCGCGACGACCTGGCCTCGTTCGACCTCTCCCGCGTGCGGCTCGCCGCGTACGGCGGCGCCCCCATGGACCCCGAGACCATCCGGGCGCTGCAGCGCCTCCTTCCGGGCGTGGAGCTCCACAACTGCTACGGCCTCACGGAGTCCTCGTCGCTCGCGACGGTCCTTCCCGCGGAGGCGATCCTCACGAAGACGGAGTCGGTGGGCCTGCCCGTGCCCGGCACCGACGCCGAGGTGCGGAGCCCCACGGGCGAGGTCCTCCCGCGCGGCAGCGCCGGCGAGCTGTACCTGCGCGGCCCCAACATCGTGCAGGGCTACTGGGGCGCGCCCGAGAAGACCAAGGCGGCGCTGGGGAGCGGCTGGCTCCGCACGGGCGACGTCGCGCGCATCGACGAGGAGGGCTTCGTCTTCGTCCTCGATCGCGTGAAGGACATGATCAACCGCGGCGGCGAGAAGATCTTCGGCCTCGAGGTCGAGAACGTGCTCTACGCGTTCCCCGGGGTGCAGGAGGCGGCCGTGGTGGGCGTGCCCCACCCCATCTTCGGCGAGGTCCCGGTGGCCTTCGTGGCCCCCTTCCCGGGCGCGTCGATCGATCCCGAGGCGCTGCGCGCCCACTGCGCGTCGCGGCTGGCGGACTTCAAGGTCCCGGTGGAGGTCCGGTTCGTGGAGAGGCTGCCGCGGAATCCGGGGGGGAAGGTGTTGAAGCACGAGCTCCGCCGCCTTCGCCCCGACCCAGAGTAATCTCCCGTAAGGTCCGGACCCAGAGTCGTTCTCAAAGAGATTGACGCCGACGGACCACCGGCCCGACTTGCACGCTGTTCACCGATGTGGCTCGTGCGGCAAGCTACGCGCCACGGAAGGGCACTCCCGCGGGCGCGGAGCGCGCAACGCGCAACGTGAGCTGCGCGGGGGAATCACGGTTCGTCGGGAGCGAGAGGCCGCGATAATCCGGCCCGGGGTATGAAGTCGAACCTGCGCCTACAGGTGCGGTCCTCAGGACGGCGCGCAGGCGACGCCATGCGCCACCCGAAGCCAGTACGTGCCATGCGGAAACACGACGTCGCGGACGCCCAGACGCATTTGGTGCCAAGCGGCACGGTATGCGCGCAGGAAGTCGACGAGCCGTGCGAGCGCCTCGATGCGCTTCCACTTATCGCGCCCCGCGATCCTCGGGCTCAGCCCTCGCCGCGACTCTTCCATCGCCGGCTGACCGGCGGGTCTCTGCGCAAGCACCCGCCGCACGCCCAAGAACCTGCGCCCCTCGGAGTCTGCAGCGCGCACCGCGTCGCGCTCGCGTATGGTGAGCGCCTCCGCGACGCGGTCGCGAAATTCGGCGGACGAGTCGAAGCCCGGCGGCACGCTGAGCTCGAGCTCGACGATCTCTGGCATCGGGCCCTTCTCACGAAAGAAGAAGCGGGGTCGGCGGACGAGTATCCGGTCGCCCCCGATCTGCTCCGGCGCAGACCATAGGCCGGGCCACTCCCGCCCGGTGCGAACGAGCCCCGCGGCGACCGGGTTCGCGAGAACGTAGGCCGTCTTGTCGATGACGTCTCCTGGCTCGAGCAATCTGACTGCGCTGTAGCTCGAGGGCGCCCAGAATGCTTCCCGCTGGCCGAGCGACGCGTTCACCGCGCGTGCGACGAGGGAATCGAGGTATTGCTCGAACGCGGGCAGACGGGCATCGGGGTCCGATACGATTGCGTGGAAATGGTTCGAGAGCACGACGAACGCATGAACCCGAACGCCGAACTTGAGAGATGCGACCGCGAGAACGTAGAGGAAGATGGCGTTCGTGGCCGGCGATGGCTTCAGGAGGAATTGCCGCTGGGCGCAGCGACGAGTGACCAGGTAGGTCGTCCCTGGGAGCATCTGGCGAGGAGCCGTCACGGAGAATCGGAGGGAGCACGATGCGTGCCGACGGCGAGCCCGCTGAGAACGCCGGATTACGCCGAACCGGCGTCCGCCGAGCGGACGCATGGTCCGAAGCGCACTACTCCGGGTCGGGCGCGGCCACGCGGCCACGCGGCCACGCGGCCACGCGGCCAGGGTCGGGCACGGCCACGGCCACGGCCACACTGCCAGGGACAAAGTCGGGCGCTCGCAATTACTCTGGGTCGGGCGTGGGCGCTGCTTCGCCGCGCCGCAACAGCTCCCCTCCCACCACCGGATGCCCCAGCACGAACCCCTGCGCGGCGTCGCACTCGAACCTGCGAAGCAGCGCGAGCTGCTCGTCCGTCTCGATCCCCTCGGCGATCACCTCGAGGCGCAGCCCATGGGCGAGCGCGATGATGGCCTGCGCGAGGAGGACGCGCTCCCCGCAGGCCTCCTCCGGGTTGGGCGCGAAGGACCGGTCGATCTTGAGCGCGCCGATGGGCAGCCGCTGCAGGTAGCGCAAGCTGGAGTAGCCGGTGCCGAAGTCGTCCACCGTGAGCCGCACGCCCAGATCGCGGAGCCGCTGCATCTGGCGGGACGTCCGTTCCAGCTCGCGGACCACGGTGGACTCGGTGAGCTCGAGCTCCAGCCCTCCGGGCTCGAGCCCCGTGTCGTGGAGCGCGGCCGCCACCAGCTCGGCGAAGTCGTTGCGGTGGAACTGCAGCGCCGAGACGTTCACCGCCACCCGCAGCGGCGACCCCGCCTCGCGCCACCCGACGGCCTGCCGGCACGCCTCGGTGAGGACCCAGGCGCCGATGGGGATGATGAGCCCCGTCTCCTCCGCCACCGGGATGAAGCGGTCCGGCATCACCGCGCCGAGCCTCGGATGGTCCCATCGCAGGAGCGCCTCCGCCGCGGTCACGCGGCCCGTGCGGAGGTCCACCTGGGGCTGGTAGCGCAGGCTCAGCTCCCCGCGCTCGAGCGCGCGGTGGAGGCAGGTCTCGAGCTCGAGGCGCGATGCGTCGCGGTCCGCGGGCGAGAACAGGACGACGTGGTTCCTCCCGCCCTGCTTCGCGCGGTACATGGCGTGATCCGCGCAGCGCAGGAGCGACTCCGCGTCCTGGCCGTCCTCGGGGAAGAGCGCGACGCCGACGCTCGCGGTCATGTGCAGGTCGCGCCCCGCGATCCCGAGCTCCGGCCGCAGCGCCAGGGCGAGCCGGTTGCCCTCGGCGACGGCGGCGGGCCCGTCCGCGACGGAGGGAAAGAGGACCGCGAACTCGTCGGCCCCGATGCGCGCGATGGTCTCAGACTCGCGACAGGCCGCGGTGAGCCTGCGGCCCACCTCGCGCAAGAGGTCGTCGCCGGCCGCGTGGCCGAGCGTGTCGTTCACGATCTTGAAACGGTCCACGTCCACGTACGCCACCGCGAGGCGGTCGTTCCTGCGCCGCGCCGCTCCGAGCGCCACCTCCAGCCGGTCCATGAAGAGGGCGCGGTTCGGGAGGCCGGTGAGGGAATCGTGGAAGGCCTGGTGCTCGAGGGCCCGCTCCGCCTCCTTGCGCTCGGTGATGTCGAGGATCGTGCCGACGAGGCCGCTCACCCGCCCGTGGCGGCCGTGGAAGAGCGCCTTGTAGAAGACGACGTCGCGGCGGGATCCGTCGCCGGTGCGGACCTTCGCCTCGTAGACCTGGACGCCGCCCTGGCGGAAGAGCGCCTCGTCGGCGTCGCGATACGTGTCCGCCAGGTCCCGCGGCGCCACGTCGTAAACGGTCGTTCCGACGATGTCCGCCCGCGGCCGGCCCAGGTACTTCTCGAAGGCCTTGTTGCAGCCGCGATAGACCCCGGCACGATCCTTGTAGAACACGGGCGCCGCGATCGCGTCGATGACCGACTGAAGCTCGTGGAGGAGCTCGTCCTCGCTCACGCCTGGGCGGCCACGGCGCGGCCGGCGCGCTGCGGGAGGCGATGCCCTTCCCTTGCGTTCACGCATGCAACGCAACCACGGTTCCCTTCGCCCCCTGCGAAGGGGATTCTATCAGGCGCCTCCTCGATCGCGGGAAGCGCGGTGGGGCACGCCGACGGACGGCGATTGCCGCGCAGCAGCGTTCACCGCACGTCCTCTAGCAGAGCTGCGGCCGGTGTGCGACACGCCTCGCCGCGCGACTGCGACCGCGTCGCGGCGCTCCGGCCACCGGCGATGACGCGCCGCCCCCTAGCGCTTCCCGCCCTCGACCTTGCCCGCCTCCGGCGCCGCCGCAGGCCGCTCGGCGGGCGGCGCCTTCTTGCCGTAGCTCTCGGCGAGGTAGTCGACGATCTTGGGGACGTCCGCCTCGTCGATGGGCGCGCCCATCACCTTCATCATCTTCGCCACCGAGGCCTCCCATCCCTTTCGATCGAGGAAGACCGAGTTCATGGGGATGTAGTCGAGGCTGTGGCACATGATGCAGTTCGCCTCCACGAGGTCCCTGCCCGGACGATCCACGAGCTTCACCGCGCTCTCGTCCGCGAGCGCGGCGCTCGAGAGGAGGAGGACGGGCGCGAGAAAGAGGCTTCGCATGGCGGTCTCCCTCAAGCGATCTGGACGTCGACGCGCTGGACGACGTTGTGGTGGTAGCCCGCGGGATTGAGGATGAGCTCGAACGTCTGCGTCGCGCCCAGGCGGTTCGTGGCGCGCGCCATCACGCCGAGGGCTCCCCTCTTCTCCGGCTTGAACGCGTAGCTCCACTGGCGCCAGGAGAAGCGGCCGAAGTCCTTGCCCAGATCCCCCGGGCGCCACGTCCTGCCGAGATCGGTGGACACCTCCACGAGCCGGATGCCGTAGCCGCCGTCCCAGGCGATCCCCTTCACCTCGACCGGGCGCCCCAGCGCGAGCCGCTGCCCGTCGCGAGGGCTCGTGATGAGCGAGTTCACCACCATCTCGGTGATGGGCGTGTTCACCTCCGACTCCTGGGTGACGAACCGGTCCACGAGCGGGAACTTCCCCTTGGGGATGCGATAGGCGGTGCTCATCCAGAAGCCCTTGAACGGCTGCGCCAGCGCCCGGATGGAGATGACGTGCTTCATCCAGTAGGTGGCCGTCCAGCCGGGGACGACGATGCGGGCCGGAAACCCGTTCCAGTGAGGCAGGGGCTCTCCGTTCATCTCCCAGGCGACGAGCGTGTTCTCGTCGAGCGCCTTCCAGACGGGGATGCTCTTCACGAAGTCCGGCGTCTTGTCGAGGACGGCCTCGTCCGTGCCGTCGAAGGCCACCTCCACGGCGTCCTTGGTGAGCCCCGCCTTGGCGAGGACGTCCCGGAGGCGCGCGCCCTTCCAGCGCGCGTTGCCCATGGCCCCGTATCCCCACTCGACGCCGGGGACGTGCGGGTCGAAGAGCCCGCGCCGGTTTCCCGAGCACTGGTTCACCGCGGCGACCTCGACGTGCTCGAACTCCCTCCGGAGCTGGTCGAGCGTCAGCACGAAGGGCTTCTGCGCGGCGTCGCCTCCCACCTCGAGCTTCCAGTCCGCGGCCTTCACCTCGGGGATGTTCGCCACGTGGTAGCGCACGAAGAAGACGTCGTTGGGAGTGAACTGCCGGTCGAAGTACTCGACGGGCGTCTCGTAGTTCGGCGGGCGGAACGTCCGCTTGATGAGCGGCTTCTTCCCCGGCAGCGCCTCGAGAGCCGAGGACCCGAGGGTGCCCGAGGGCAGGCTCTTCGGGCCGACGTCCCGGGCGGCCGCCGTCGCGAGCCGGGGCACGAGGATGCCGCTTCCCGCCACGGCGAGGCCACCGGCGACCGTCCTCAGGAATTCGCGCCTCGTGGACATGGGGATTCCCGTTCGAGCGTGGATCGACTGGTGAAGCCTTTCGCGGCGGAGCGCTGCGCGTGGATCCGCGGGATCGTTAGCGGGCTCGCCCCCGGCCCGCGTCGCCCCAACCGGGCGTAGGACTCCGCGCAAGAATTACTCTGGGTCGGGAGACAGGACGGAGACGGACGGACGGACGACGCGGACGGGAGACGGACGGACGCGGGGCCGGCCGGCGGGCCCCCGGGGCGGCCGGGAACACCGATGAATTACTCTGGGTCGGG
>DATDDC010000705.1:0-6013 GCA_036523995.1 Anaeromyxobacter sp. | reverse complement strand
GCGGGCCCGGCGGACCGGCTCCGGGGCCGCTCCGCGCCGCTCGAGCCCACCTTCCTCGGCCCCGTGTCCGACGCGGCCCTGGCGGCGGAGTACCGCGGCGCGGACGTGCTCTGCGCGCCGTCGCTCGGGCGGGAGGGCTTCGGCCTCGTGCTCCTCGAGGCCATGGCCTCGGGCTGCCCTGCCGTGGCGAGCGACATCCCCGGATACCGGGAGGCTTCGCGCGGGGCGGCGCTCCTCGTCCCGCCCGGCGACGCCGCCGCCCTGGCCGACGGCCTCGCGCGCGTGGCGGAGGATCGCGTGCTCCGCGCACGGCTCGTCCTGGCCGGTCGGGCCCGCGCCGAGGCCCTCTCGTGGAGCCGCGTCGCCGCTCGCGTGCTCGAGGTCTACCGGGCCGCGGGCGCCCGGGACGGCGCGCGCTCCGCCACGGCCGCGTAGGCGCCGATGGACGGGGAACGCTCTCACCCCGAGTGGCATCGGCGCCGGGCCCTCGTGGCGCTGGCGCGGGCGCTCCGCCTCTGGTTCCGGCCCACCGTCTCGGGCCTCGATCGAGTTCCCCGGGACCGGCCCGTGGTGTACGTCGGCAAGCACCCGCGCGGCTGGCTCTACCTCGAGACGATCCTCCTCGGCTGGCTCGCCTTCGGCGACGGTCGCCGCCCTCCCTTCCGGACGCTCCAGGCGCGCGGGACCCTGCCGCAGCGCACGCCCGGCCTCGCCTGGATCCGCAGGAACGTGGGATCGATCGACGCCACGTCCGCGGCGGCGCGGGCGGCGCTCGGGCGAGGCGAGTCGGTGCTCGTCTTTCCCGGCGGCGCCCGCGAGGCGAAGGGCCCGCCCGATCGCATCCGCTGGGAGGGCCGGAGCGGCTTCGCGCGCATCGCGGCCGAGGCGCGCGCGCCCATCGTGCCCTTCGCCATCGGCGGAGCCGACCGCCAGCATCCGCTCTGCCTCCGGCTCGGGAGGCGGCACTCGCTGTGGCTCCCTCCGCTCCCGCTGCCGGTCCGCATCGACGTGCGCTTCGGCGCGCCCATCCCCCCTCCGCTCCCGGGGGATCGCGAGGCCATCGCCTCGGCCGCGGCGCGGGCAGCGCGCGAGGCGCAGGCGCTGCTCGAGGAGGCGCGGGCGGGCCGGAGGGGCTCGTGACCGGCCCGGCGCTCCAGCCGCTCTCCACGGGGCGCCTGCGCTACCGCCTCTACGGCGCGGTGGCCGAGGCGCTCTTCCGCTGGCACCGCACGCGGGTCGTGGGCTCGCCTCCCGAGGGGCCGTGCATCTACGTCGCGCTCCACGGCGCCGGCTACCTCGTCACCGATCTCGTGGTGGCGGGCTACGCGCTGTGCTGGCGCGACCACCTCCGCCGGGGCGGCGCGCGCGTCCCCCTGCGCATCGCCGCGGCGCGCTCGCGCATCGAGCGCGCCCTCCCCGGCCTGCCGCGCGTGAAGCGGGATCTCGGCCTCGTCGAGCCCTCCGAGGCGAGCTGCCTCGCGGCGCTCCGCGCCGGCGAGCAGCTCCTCGTCACCCCCGGTGGAATGCGCGAGGCCCGGCCGCGGAGCGACTTCTACCGGCTCCGCTGGCAGGGCCGCCAGGGCTTCGCGCGGCTCGCCCTGCACACCGGGGCGCCCATCGTTCCCCTCGCGGTGGTGGGCGGCGCCGAGGCGTACCCGGGCGTCCGGGCGGGCCGGCTCTCGCTCTGGTCGCCGCTGCCGCTGCCGGCGCGCCTCGACGTGGCGGTGGGGGAGCCCATTCCCGTGGAGGCTCGCCCCTCGGCCGCGCGCGATCCCGCGGCGGTGGGCCCCCTCTTCACGCTCGCCCTCGAGCGGACGCAGGCGCTCTACGACGGCCTCGTGGCGCGGAGGCGCGGCGCGTGACCCTCCTCGTCGCGAGCGACTGGCACCTCTCCCCCCGCTCGCCCGCGGCGCACGCCCGGCTCGCCCGCGACTTCCTGGCGCTCGCGCGGGCGGAGCGCGCCCGGGTCGTCCTGAACGGCGACGTCTTCGACGACCTCTTCTCCGGGCCGGGCCGCGCCGAGGCGGCGCATCCCGAGGTCGTCCGCGACATCGAGGCGCTCGCCGCGGAGGGCAGGCTCGTGCGCACGCGCGGGAACCACGATCCCGGCGCGGGCGAGGAGCGCGCCGTCCTCGACGTGCCCGGCACGGGCCGGGTGCTCGTCCTCCACGGCCACCAGGTGGATCCCCTGTCCCGCTCTCCGGCCGGGCGCCTCGGCGACGCCGTCTCGCGGCGCTTCGGGCGGACCCTCGCGGTGCGGTGGGCGGCGCGCCTGGCGGAGGAGGGCGCGCGGGCCGTCGCGGGCGGCCCCATGGCATCGCTCTTCCGGCGGCGGGCGCTGGCGCTCGTCGTGCGCGAGGGCTTCGACCTCGGCGTCTTCGGCCACGTCCACGTGGCGCACGCAGCGCCGGGGGACCGGTATGCGAACGCCGGGGCGCTCCTCGGGGAGGCGCTCCAGTTCCTCGAGCTCGGCCCCGCCGGACCGGTCCCGAGGATCCTCCGCTTGCGCGCGGGCGCGGAAGGGAGGCAACGTGGAGCCCTCCCGGCCGAGGTCGGCCGCGGCGAACGCGCCCCATGACCTTCTCCCACGCGTTCGTCCGCTTCTCGGATCGCCACCGCTGGCCCATCCTGGCGCTGTGCGCCGCCGCCGCCGCCGCGGGCGCCGTCGGCACGGTGCGCCTCTACTCGAACCTCCGCACCGACATCGCCGAGCTCCTCCCGGCGAGGACGCGGAGCGCGCGGGACCTCGAGGCCGTGACCGCGCGCGTGGGCGGGTTCGCGGGCCTGACCGTCATCCTGCACGGCGCGGACCCCGTCACGCTGGAGGTCTTCGCGGACGACCTCGCCGACGCGCTCGGCCGGGATGGCTCCGGGCTCGTGCGCTGGATCGAGTACCGCGTCGACGACGTGGTGGACTTCTACCGGCCCCGGCTCCTCCTCTTCGCCGAGAAGCGCGATCTGGAGGAGCTTCGCGACGCGCTCCGCGCGCGCATCGACTGGGAGCGGGCGAGCGCCGCCGGCCGGTCCCGCGGCGCGCCGCCCGATCCGGCGCCCATCCTCGAGCGCATCGCGGGGGACAGGAAGGAGCTCCTGGGCAGGTTTCCGGGCGGCTACGCGATGGGGGACGTGCCCGGCGCGGCGCCGGGCGAGAAGACAACCATCCTCGCGATGATCGTGCGGATGACCGGCGCGCAGGACGATCACGGGCGCCTCGTCCGGTTCGATCGCATGGTGCGCGACACCGTCGATCGCCTGGGGCCCCGCCGCTACGCGCCCGGGCTCGAGGTCGCGTACGCGGGCGCCGTCCGCTCGAGCGTGCTCGAGCACGCCGCGCTCGCCCAGGACCTCCTCTGGGCCACGAGCCTCGTCCTGCTCGCCTGCGCCGCCGCCGTGGCCGTCTACCACCGCACCTGGAAGGCCATCTTCGCGGTGGGCATCCCCCTCGTCTGCGCCACGCTCGCCACCTTCGGGATCTCCGACCTCCTCGTGGGGAGCCTCAACTCGAACACCGCGTTCCTCGGCTCGATCGTGGTGGGGAACGGCATCAACGTCGGGCTCATCTTCTTCGCGCGCTACCTCGAGGAGCGCCGCCGGGGAAAGGATCCGCTCCCGGCCATGGTGGTGGCCGTGGGCGACACCTGGCTCGCCACGCTCACCGCCGCGCTCGCCGCGGGCGCCGCCTACGCCTCGCTCCTCGCCACCGACTTCCGCGGCTTCAACCAGTTCGGCCTCATCGGCGGCGTGGGCATGGCGCTCTCCTGGATCTTCGCCTACGTCATGATGCCGCCGCTCGTCCTAGCCTGGGAGCGCGCCTGGGCCATCCCGAAGGCGGGGCAGCGGCCGGCGCGGCCGCTCTTCACGCTCGCCGTCTCGGAGGTCGTGGAGCGGGCGCCGCGCGGGACGGCGCTCGCCGCCGCGGGCCTCACCGCCGTGGCGCTCGCGCTGGTGGCGCGCTTCGCGCGCGACCCCTTCGAGCACGACTTCCGCAAGCTCCGCAGCGAGGCCGCGCTCGCCCAGGGCGGCGTGGCCTGGTGGGACGCGCGCGTGGACTCCCTCTTCGGCGAGCACCTCACGCCCACCGTCCTCCTCGGGAAGGACGAGGCGGAGGCCCGCGCCGTGGCGGCTGCGGTGGAGGCGCACCGGCGCGCTCACCCGGAGGGCACCCTCGGGCGCGTGCTCTCCATCGCCACCTTCGTGCCGGAGCGGCAGGAGGAGAAGCTCTCCGTGCTCCGCCAGATCCGCGCGCTCGCCACGCCGCAGAACCTGGCCTTCCTCCCGCCCGACCGGCGCAGGGTGGCCCTCTCGCTCCTGCCGCCGGAGGGGCTCGCGCCCTTCGGCGCGAAGGACCTGCCCGAGACCGTCCGCCGCAGGCTCACGGAGCGCGACGGCCGCATCGGCACGCCGGTCCTCGTACACCAGGCGGGGAGCGTGGACGTGTGGGACGCGAGGGACGTGGTCCGCTTCGCGGACGAGCTGCGATCGATCCCGCTGCCGGGCGATCCGCCGGCTGCGAGCATGCTGCTCCTCCTCGCCGACGTGGTCCGCTCCATCGCGAGGGACGGGCCGCGCGCCACCGTGCTCTCGCTCGGTGCCGTGACGCTCCTCGTCGTCGTCGCCTTCGGCCTGGGCAAGCGCTCGGTGCGCTCCGTCGCCGACGCCGCCTGGGTGCTCGCATCGCTCTTCCTCGGCGTCGTCTGGTTCGGCGGGCTCGCGGGCGCGCTCGGCATGAAGCTCAACGTGCTCTCCTTCATCGCGCTGCCCATCACCTTCGGGATCGGCGTGGACTACGCGACGAACATGCTGCAGCGGCGGCGCGTCGACGACGCCCGCTCCATCGCGGACGTGGTGCGGACCACCGGCGGCGCGGTCGCGCTCTGCTCGCTCACGACGATCCTCGGCTACTCGTCGCTGCTCGTCGGGCAGAGCCAGGCCCTCGTCTCGTTCGGCGTGCTCGCGGATCTGGGCGAGGTCGCCTGCCTCGCGGCGGCGCTCCTGGCGCTGCCCGCGGTGCTCCGCTGGCGCGAAAAGATTTAGGTATCAAGCCCCCACGCGATCGAGCGCCCACTCGAGCTGCTCGCGCGAGAACGGCTTCTCCAGGAAGGCCTCCGCGGCGGGGCAGTCCCGCGTCGCCCGCTCCCGCTCGCCGCTCATCGCGATGATGGGGATGGCGGCGAGCCGGGGGGTGCGGCGGATGCGCGCCACGAGGTCGTGGCCCGTCATCCGGGGCGTGTAGAGGTCGGCCAGGACGGCGGCGGGTCGCGGCCCGCGCGACAGGAGCTCCCACGCCTCCGCGCCGTCGTGGGCGGCAGCCACGTGGAAGCCCGCCCGCTCGAGGAGCGCGCGGATCGCGTCCCGCGTCCCTTCATCGTCCTCGACGAGAAGGATCCTCCGGATGAGCGTCCCCTCCACGCGCTCAACATGGGCAGCGCCGGAGCCCCGAGCACGGCACGGCCCACGGAAGGGACGCCGCGGCGGGTCCCGCCGGGTTACGGAGAAGAGGATGAGCCTCCCGGATGACGCGCGCGCGCTCCTCGCGCTACCGCCGGCTCGCTTCGTCGGGGAGCGGGACGCCCTCGCCCGCGCGCTGGAGGCGCGAGGCGATGGCGCCGCCGCGGACGTCCGGAAGCTCCGCCGTCCTCTCGGGCTCGCCTGGGTCCTGAACCGCCTCGCGCGCGACCGGCGCGAGGACGTGGAAGCGCTGCTCGAGGCCGGCGACCGGCTCAGGGCGGGTCATCGGCGCGCGCTCGGCGGGGAAGGACCCGGCGAGCTCCGCGCCGCGGAGGACGAGCTCAGGGATCGGGCCCGCGCCCTGCGTTCCGAGGCGAGCCGCGTCCTCGAGGAGGCGGGGCGGCCGGCGGACCCGGCCGTCCTGTCGAGGCTCGAGCTCCTCCTGCGCGTCGTGGCTCCCGCGTCCGGCGCCGAGCGCGAGGCGTTCCGGCAGGGCGCCCTCACGGCCGAGCCCGTACCCGCCTCCGCCGACCTGAGCGGCCTCGCGTCGGCGCCCGGCGGCGCG
>DATDDC010000704.1:0-2466 GCA_036523995.1 Anaeromyxobacter sp. | reverse complement strand
CGGCCGCGGCCTCCTCGCGCACCTCCGGGGCGACGAGCGTCACCCGCGCGCCCGCCTCGGCGAGCTGCCGCACCCGCTGCGCGCCCATGGCGCCGCCGCCCACGACCACGACGTCGCGCCCGGCCAGCTTCACGAAGAGCGGCAGCAGCACGCCGCTCATCCTAGATGGCGGATGAATGTCCCGTCAAGCGGATAACGGAGGAATGTCCGGTTGAGCGGACGGGAGAGGGGGCGAGGCGCGGGGGAGCCGGCCTTGCACCCGTGCCGGGACCGCGCAGGCGAGCGGTCCGCGGTCGTGTTACGGGGCACGTGCACACGGGCCACGTGCCACGCACCCACGTTCCACGAGGCGTCTCCGGCGCCGGAGCGTCACCTCGAGAGACCCGCGAGCGCTCGTCCGCTCACGCGGAGGCGATCGCGGTCGCGGTCACGATCCGTGAATCGTGGAACGTGGGATCGTGGAACGTGTGGACGTGATCCGTGAGACGAGCATGGTCCGCGCGGCGCCGTGAGATCGCCGCGCCGGGCACGAAGGTTCAGAAATTCGGTACCACGAACCCCGGCGCGGGCCGCCCGAAGAGGAACCCCTGCATGAGATCGCAGCGCATCTCCGCGAGCGCGTCGCGCTCGCCCTCCGTCTCCACGCCCTCGGCGACGGTGCAGATGCCGAGCTCGGCGGAGAGATCGCTGATGGCGCGCACCAGGCGGCGGCGGGTGGGATCGCGATCCACGCCGCGCACGAGCGACATGTCGATCTTGACGATGTCCGGCGCGATGTCCGCGACGCAGGTGAGCCCCGCGTAGCCGGCCCCGAGGTCGTCCACGGCGATGCGGAATCCCTGGCGCCGGAGCGCGTCGATGCGCGGGCGCAGGTCGGAGACGCTCTCGAGGGAGGCGCGCTCGGTGATCTCGAGCACCACGCGGTGGGCCATCTCGGCGAGCGGCGTCCCCGGCGCGAGGAGCGACTCGTCGCGCAGGTCGAACGGGTGCAGGTTCACGAGGATGGCCGACCCCTCGGGAGCCGCCCGCGCCGCGCGCGCCACCCGCGCGTGGATGGCCTGCCCCAGCTCGCCCAGCCGGCCGAGCTGCTCGGCCGCCTTCAGGATCTCGTCGGGCCTCCCGAGCGGCGCGTGCGTGCTGCGCACGAGCGCCTCGTAGCCGTACAGGCCGCGCTCGGACCGGCGCACGATGGGCTGGAACGCCATCCAGAGCCCCTCGAGGGCGCGGGAGAAGTCGTCGGAGAGGCGCGCCCGCTCGGCCGCGCTGCGCTGCATCTCGGCCGCGAGCTCCCTGGCCCGGCGCGCCGCCAGCGCCTCGCGGCGATGGGCGACCGCCGCGCGCACGGCGGACGTGAGCACGTCCGGGTCGAGCGGCTTCAGGAGGAAGCGGTGGGCGCCGAGATCGAGCGCGCGGATGGCCGAGTCCAGCGACGCGCCCCCGGTGACGAGCACCACCGGCAGATCGGGATCGTGCGCGTGCGCCTCGCACAGCACGCCGAAGCCGTCGACGCCGGCCATCCCGATGTCGCTCACGATCGCGTCGAAGGCCTGGCCGCGGATGAGCTCGGGGACCTTGGCGCCGCCGTCGGCGCACACGACCCGGTGCCCCTGGGCGCAGAGCGCGCGCCGGAAGGCGCGCAGGATGCCCGGATCGTCGTCCACGAGCAGCACCGCGCCGCGGGCCTCGTGCTCCTGGGGCTCTACCGCCCGATCCTGGGTCGTCGCGACCGCGGCCGCATCGCTGGAGGACGCCATGAGGTCGCTCGGCTTCAAGGGGTGAGCCATCGCACCTCCGTGCGTACCCCGCGTGATCGTGACAGCTTGGCGGCCGATCTTGCCGGGTTCGACCGGGCCGGCGGCGCCCCAGGGTCACCGTGACCCGACCCCCCTTCGACGGACCGGTTCGAGCGAGGGCGCATCTCAGGCGACTCGCTGCGCCGCGTCCCGCGAGGCGACCCCGAGCGCCTCGGCGAGCTGCCTCGAGGCCGCGCGGCAAGCGCGCTCGACGTCGAAGCGGATCCCGGCGCTCATGCCGGCGAGCCGCGCCGCGTCGGCGCCGTAGGGCAGCGGCGCGCCGTCCCGGGCGCCCGAGGTCTCCGCCGCGATGTCCTCGCAGGCCCACAGCAGCACGAGCAAGGGATCGGCGCGGTACAGCGTGCTGGCCGCGTGGTGCTGCGCCGCCGCGAGGACGCACTCGCCGGGCAGGCGCCACTCCGCGGCGATCCAGGCGCCCGCGCTCGCGTGCTGGTCCGCGGCGAAGCGAAGGGCCTCCCCGCCGAGCACGCCCTGCGCGGCGAGCTCGGACACGAGCGCGACCCATCCCAGGTCCGCGAAGAGGCCGGCGAGGAAGGCGCGGCGCGGCTCGGCGCGCGCCCCGGGGGTCTCCTGCGCGGCCGCCCTCATCGCCACCGCGCGCATCCAGGCGTGGAGGAACGCGCGCTCGAGCTCGGGCTCGCGGCGCCCCGGC
>DATDDC010000703.1:0-13007 GCA_036523995.1 Anaeromyxobacter sp. | reverse complement strand
ATTCCCCACTGCTGCCTCCCGTAGGAGTCTGGACCGTGTCTCAGTTCCAGTGTGGCTGATCGTCCTCTCAGACCAGCTACCCGTCGTAGCCTTGGTGGGCCATTACCCCGCCAACGAGCTGATGGGCCGCGGGCTCATCCTGAAGCGATAGCTTGTATACAGAGGCCACCTTTTCCCGCAGGAGCCGGAGCTCCCGTGGTCTCATCCGGCATTAGCATCCCTTTCGGGAAGTTATTCCGGACTTCAGGGCAGATTACCCACGTGTTACGCACCCGTTCGCCGCTTTACTCACCCTTGCGGGCTTTCTCGCTCGACTTGCATGTGTTAGGCACGCCGCCAGCGTTCGTTCTGAGCCAGGATCAAACTCTCCAATTAAGAGATTTCGATCCCCGCCGTTCGCCTCTCGCGAGGCGAGCTGGCAGTGATGTGATTCGGAATGATTTGCAAACTCAAAGAATGCGGGACCGCATTCCTTCGTAGGCTTGCTATCCAGTTTTCAAAGACCGAGCTTCGCCCCTCGAGCCGAGGATTCCGCTCTCGAGTCGAGCCTTGACCGCCGCGGAGTCGCGAAGACGCCCGTTCTGCGTCAAGGAAGGGCGGCGTAACTACCAGTCACCGCCCCGCTTCGTCAAGAGGAAAGCTCGAGACCAGCGTCTCGAACTGCCTCCTGCGACGAGGGGGTTGATTTCTAGATCAACCCACCTCACCCGTCAAGTCTTTGCGACGACTCACTCTTCTTCGCCGCAGAGACCCGCCGGGGCGCTGCTTCTAACCCCTATCCGGCAACCTCGTCAAGAGAAGGTCCAGGAACCGCTCGGCTTCTTCCTGGTCCGCCACCCGGCGAGGGCGCGTCTTTTATCGGTCGACCGCCGGCATGTCAAGCGCCGGAACCGCCCGCTCCGACCGGGGCCGGCTGGCGTGGAAAGTAGCGTGATTCCGGTAGGATGCAAGCGCCCCGGAGGAAGGCCACCACGGCTGCCAGCCGCGCCCTCCCCGGCCGGGCGAGCGGGACGCTCCCTTCAGGGGATCCACGCGCGCTCGTCCGCGACCCCGCGGCGGCACGCCTCGGCGACCGCGGAGGCCGCCGGCTGCGGCGGCCCTCCCCGCTTCGCCCGCTCGTGCGCGGTGATGGCGTCGAGCTGCGCCAGCGCCCGGGAGAGGTCGTCGTTCACCACGACGTAGTCGTAGGTGGCGAGGCCTCGCGCCACCTCCGCCCGGCCCGCCTCGAGCCGCCGCCGGATCACGTCTTCACTGTCCGTCGATCGGCCGCGGAGGCGCCGCTCGAGCTCGGCCACCGTCGGCGGCAGGAGGAACACCGCCGCCGTCTCGCGCGGCCAGGCCGCCCGGATGCTCGCGCCGCCCTGGACGTCGATGTCGAAGAGCGCCACCCGGCCCGCCCCGAGAGCCGCGTCGACGGTGGAGCGAAGCGTGCCGTAGCGATGCCCGTGCACCTCCGCGAACTCGGCGAAGGCGCCGGCCGCGACGAGATCGGCGAAGCGCTGCGGCGTCACGAAGTGGTAGTCGACGCCGTCCTTCTCCGCGCCCCGCGGCGGCCGCGTCGTGGCGGAGATGGAGAACACGGCGTCCGGATGCGTGGCGCGGAACCGGTGCGCGAGGGTGGTCTTGCCCGTGCCGGAGGGTGCCGAGAGCACGAGGAGCAGCCCGGGCCCGCCGGGCTCATTCGACATTCTGCACCTGCTCGCGCATCCGCTCGATCTCGGCCTTCATCGCCACCACCACGCTCGCGATCTCGGCGCTCTGCGACTTCGAGCCGATGGTGTTCACCTCGCGGTGCATCTCCTGCACGAGGAAGTCGAGCTTGCGGCCCGCCGGCTCCGCCAGCTCGAGGAGGCCGCGCATCTGCGCCACGTGGCTGCGCAGCCTGGTCATCTCCTCGGTGACGTCGGTGCGGTCGGCGAGGAGCACCACCTCCTGCTCGAGGCGGCCCGGGTCGACGGTCACGCCGCGCGCCAGCTCCTGCACGCGCTCGGAGAGGCGCGAGCGGTGGTGCTCCACCGTCTGCGGCCCGAGGGCCTCGATGCGCGAGACGGAGCGCTCGAGCCCGGCGAGCCGCCCGGCGAGGTCGCGCGCCAGCGCCTCCCCCTCGCGAGCGCGCATCTCGACGACGGCGTCGAGCGCCGCCCCGAGCGCGCGCCGGAGGGCCTCCCGCGCCGCGTCGAGGTCGACGCTGCGCTCCTCGAGCCGGACGACGCCGTCGGCGCCGATCACGTCCGCGAGGGTGAGCGTGCCCGGCAGGCCGAGCCGGGCCTGCAGCTCGCGGAACGCCCGTGCGTAGGACTCGGCGAGCGCGACGTCGATCCGCGGGGCGAGCCCGGTCGAGGCGCCCGGCCGGCGGATGGCCACCTCGATGCCTCCGCGCGCCAGGCGGTCCTTCACGATCCGGCCGGCCTCGATCTCGAGGGCGCCGAGCTCGCGCGGGAGGCGGACCTTCACCTCGCAGAACTTGTGGTTGACCGAGCGGATCTCGACGTCGAGCTCCTCCGCGCCGGAGGCGCCTCGCCCGGCACCGAATCCCGTCATGCTGCGGATCATCGCGCCGCTCCGCCCATCGGTGCGGGGACCGTAGCGTCCGGGCGGGTGAGCGTCAAGGACGCCTCGCGCCCGGTGAAGCACGCTCCCGCGGTCGCGGTCGCGGTCGAGGTCGCGGTCGAGGTCGCGGTCGAGGTCGCGGTCGCGGTCGCGGTCGCGGTCGGGCTCGAGATCGGGGTCGCGGACGGCCTCGCGCCCATCGCCATCATCATGACCGCCGCCGCAGCTGCCACGTTCACCATGCGACCCTCCAGGAGGTGCGCCTCGCGCGCACGTCGTCAAAAGCAAGCGCGATGCCCGCGGAGACCTCGGCCGTTCGCCGGCCCTGCCGCGCGATCTCATCGCGAGATTGCTCAATGGGCGTACACCCTCCCGACGCCACCGTCGGATTTCCTTACAGTGACGCCCTGCCGGGCGGCGGAAATACCGCGCAGGCGAGGCGGGGTCGCCGCCCGCACAGCGGCACGCGCCTTGCGACTGCCTCGTGCGCCCGCGACGTACGCGGGCAAGGAGCGATCGCCGATGCGCCGTGTCGTCACCGTCCTCGCCGTGCTCGTCGCCGTGCTCGGCGGCCTCATCGCCCTTCGCCTGTGGAGGCAGGCGCAGGCCCTCGCCGCGCCCTCCGGCGGATCGGGAGAGATCGAGGGCACCCGGATCGACCTCTCCTCCCGCGTGGGGGCCCGCATCTTGGAGCAGCGGGTCCGCGAGGGCGACCGCGTGAAGGCGGGCGACCTCCTCCTGCGCCTCGACTGCGCCGATCCCCAGGCGCAGCTCGCCGAGGCCGAGGCGCGCGCCGCCTCCGCGAAGGCGCAGGTGGTCGCCCTCGAGGCCCAGCGCGGCGCCGCCGAGCGGCAGGCGAAGAGGCTCTCCGGCCTCCCCGCCGACGTGGCTGCGTCCAACATCGACCAGACCCAGGCGGGCGCGCAGGGGCTCGGCCACCAGACCGATGCGGCGAGGGCCCAGGTCCGCGCCGGCGAGGCGGCCGTGGCGCGCGCGCGGCTCCTCGTCGCCGAGTGCGAGATCCGGGCGCCGCGGGACGCCGAGGTGGCGACCTTGCCCCACGAGGCGGGCGAGCTCGTCTCCCCCGGCGCCGTGCTGGCGCGGCTCGTGGACCTCTCCGAGGTGAAGGCGACCTTCTACCTGCCGAACGCGGAGGTCGGGGTCGTGAAGCCCGGCGCGCGCGCGGAGGTGGTCGCGGACGCCTGGCCGGGCGAGTCCTTCGAGGGCACGGTCCGCACCGTGGCGCTCGAGGCCGAGTTCACCCCGCGCAACATCCAGACCCGCACGGACCGCGACCGCCTCGTCTATCCCGTCGAGGTCGTCGTGAAGAACCGGGACGGCAAGCTTCGCGCGGGCATGCCGGTGCAGGTGACGCTCCCGGGGACGGGGAGGTAGCCCGTGCCTCCGCCGGCCCAGCCCGAGCCCACCCTCTCCGCGCGCGGCCTCGTGCGGCGCTTCGGCGCGGTGACCGCGCTCGACGGCCTCTCCTTCGAGGTGGGGCGCGGCGAGCTCTACGGCCTCATCGGCCCCGACGGCGCGGGCAAGACCACCGCCATCCGCGCGCTCGCCGGCCTCCTCCTCGTCGACGGCGGCGAGGCGCGGGTGCTCGGCGTCGACCCCGCAGGCGGGCGCGTCCGCGAGCGGCTCGGCCTCATGCCCCAGCAGTACAGCCTCTACCGAGACCTCACCGTCGGCGAGAACCTCCGGTTCTTCTCGCGCCTCTACGTCCTGCCGCGCGACGTGTTCCGCAAGCGGGCCGATCGGCTCCTCGGCATCACGCGCCTCGGCCCCTTCGTGGATCGCCGCGCCGACGCGCTCTCCGGCGGCATGTACAAGAAGCTCGCCCTCGCCTGCGCGCTGCTGCACGAGCCCGAGGTGCTCCTCCTCGACGAGCCCACGAACGGCGTCGATCCCGTGTCCCGCCGGGAGCTGTGGGCGCTCCTCTACGAGTTCGTGCACGGCGGCATGACCGTGCTCGTCTCGACGCCCTACATGGACGAGGCGGAGCGCTGCCACCGCGTCGGCCTCGTGCACCGGGGCAAGCTCCTCCTCGAGGGCGACCCCCGCGACCTGGCGCGCGGCCACGCCAGCTTCGAGGAGCTGTTCCTCTCGCGCATCGAGGAGGGCCGCGCATGAGTGCCCCCGCCATCTCCGCCGTCGAGCTCACGAAGCGCTTCGGCCGGTTCACGGCCGTCGACGCCGTCAGCTTCGAGGTGGAGCAGGGCGAGATCTTCGGCTACCTGGGCGCGAACGGCGCCGGGAAGTCGACGACCATCCGCATGCTCACGGGCCTGCTCGCTCCCACGAGCGGCGAGGCCCGCGTGGCCGGGCACGACGTGGCCGGGGAGCCGGAGTCGGTGAAGGCCTCCATCGGCTACATGTCCCAGAAGTTCTCGCTCTACCTCGATCTCCCCGTCGAGGAGAACCTGCTCTTCTTCGGCGGGGCCTACGGCCTCTCCGGCGCGCCGCTCCGCGCGCGCTCGGACGAGCTGCTCGAGAAGACCGGGCTCTCCCAGCTGCGCCAGGCCACCACCGGCGATCTGCCGGGCGGCATCCGCCAGCGGCTCGCCCTGGCCTGCGCCATCCTCCACCGGCCCTCGCTCGTGTTCCTCGACGAGCCGACGGCGGGCGTCGATCCCGCCGCACGCCGCGCCTTCTGGAAGCTCATCCGCGAGCTGGCCGAGGGCGGCACCACCGTCTTCGTCACGACGCACTACCTCGACGAGGCGGAGTACTGCCGGCGCATCGGCCTCATGGTGGACGGCCGGCTCGTCGCCCTCGACACGCCCGCCGCCCTGAAGCGCACCTGGGTGCCGGATCTCGTCCTCGTCGCCCGCGGCCGCGGGCTGGCGGGGGCGATGGGGGCGCTCCGCGACCGCCCGGGCGTCCGCGCGGTGGCGCCGTTCGGCGCGGGGCTCCACGTGCGCGTGGATCCGGTCCGCCTGGGCGAGCGCGACCTCGCCGAGGCGCTCGCCGGCGCGGGGGCGAGCGAGGTGAAGGTGGAGCGGGCGGAGCCCACGCTCGAGGACGTGTTCCTCGCGGTGGTCGAGCGAGGGGGCGAGGGGGCGCGGCCATGATGGAGCGCATCCGCAGATCGCTCGTGCGCATCGGCGCCATGGCGGCGAAGGAGACGCTCCACATCCGCCGGGACCCCCGCACGCTGTACCTCGCCCTCGTCATGCCGGTCGTGATGCTGTTCCTGTTCGGCTACGGGGTCTCCTTCGATCTCGATCGCATCCCGCTGGCGGTGGCGGATCGCGACCGGACCGAGGCGTCGCGCGCCCTCGTCGACGCGGTGACGGCCTCCCGCGAGCTCGTGAAGGTCGCGGAGGTCTCCGCCGCGGAGGACGCCCCCGCGCTCTTCCGGGCGGGCCGGGTGCTCGGCGTCCTCGCCATCCCGCGGGGCTACGAGAAGGACGTCCTCCAGGGGAAGCGCACGCGGGTCCAGCTCCTCGTGGACGGCGCCGACTCCGTCTCGGCGAACCAGCTCCTCACCAAGGCGGACGCGCTCGTCCGCGCCGAGACGCGCCGCCTCGCCGGCCCCGGGCTCGCCGACCGCGCCCCTCCCCTTCAAGTGAAGGTGTGGACCCGCTACAACCCGGCCGGCCGCTCGGCGCTGTTCATGGTGCCCGGCCTCGCCGCCTACCTCCTCGCCATCAGCGCGGTGCTCCTCACGGCGCTCACGGTCGCGGGCGAGTGGGAGCGCGGCTCGATGGAGCAGCTCTTCGCCTCGCCCGTGGGCCGGCTCGAGATCGTGCTCGGGAAGCTGCTCCCCTTCCTCGTGCTCGGCATGGTGGAGCTCCTCCTCGTCCTCGCCTTCGGAATGTTCGCCTTCGACGTGCCGGTGCGGGGCAGCGCCACGCTGCTCTTCGTCCTGGGCTTCTTCTTCCTCTGCGGCATGCTCGGGCAGGGGCTCTTCATCTCGGTCGTCGCCAAGAACCAGCTCGTGGCGACGCAGGCCGGCGCCCTCTCGGCGCTCCTGCCCTCGCTGCTCCTCTCCGGGATGGTGTTCCCCATCGAGAACATGCCGCTCCCGCTCCAGCTCCTGTCGCGGATCATCCCGGCGCGCTACCTCGTCCACGCCCTGCGCGGCATCCTCCTCAAGGGCAACGGGATCGACGTGCTCTGGCCCGACCTCGTGGCGCAGATCCTCTTCGCCGTGCTCGTGCTCGGCGTGGCGACGGCGCGCTTCCAGCGGAGGATCGCGTGAGCCCGTCCCATCCCGGCGCCGGCGTGCAGCTCGCGGCGGTCTTCCGCAAGGAGGTCCGCCAGACCATCCGCGACCGCCGCATCATGTTCCTGCTCATCGTGGCGCCGCTCATCCAGACCATCATCCTCGGGGCCGCCGTCAACTTCGACGTGGATCGCGTGCCCACGGTGGTCGTGGACCGGGACGGGACGAGCGAGAGCCGCCTTCACGCCCGGCGCATGCTCGCCGACGGCACGCTCCTCCGCAGCGGAACGGCGCGCTCCGCCCCGGAGGCGGAGCGCGAGATCGACGACGGCCGCGCCGCCGCGGCCGTGATCCTGCCGCCCCGCCTCGAGGCGGACCTCGCCGCCGGCCGATCGGCGGAGGTGCAGGTCGTGCTCGACGGGACGGATCCGAACCGCGCCACCGTCGCCTCGGGCGCGGTCTCGCGCTACTTCGGCGAGGTGGGCGAGTCGCTGGCGCGGGAGCGGCTCCTCGGGCTCGGCGCGCTCGCGCCGGCCCAGATCGAGGCGGTGCCGCGCATCGCCTACAACCCGGCGCTCAAGACGCCGCCCTACATGATCCCGGGCATCGCCGCCATGCTGCTCCTCGTCGTCACGACCATCGTGACGGCGATGGGCCTCGCGCGCGAGCGCGAGATGGGAACGCTCGAGCAGGTGCTCGTGACCCCCATCCGGCCGCTCTTCCTCCTCGTCGGCAAGATGGCGCCGTTCGTGGTCATCGGGCTCGTCGACATCGCGCTCCTCCTCGCGGCGGGCACCTGGCTCTTCGACGTGCCGATCCGCGGGCCGCTTCCGGTGCTGCTCGTCGGGACGCTCCTCTACCTCATGACGACCCTGGGCATGGGGCTCCTCATCTCGACGGTGTCGAGCACGCAGCAGCAGTCCTTCCTCGGCGGCTTCCTCTTCATCCTGCCGGCCATGCTCCTCTCGGGCATCATGACGCCCATCCGCGCCATGCCGGACTGGCTGCAGGTCGTCACCCGCGTGAACCCGCTCCGCTACTACGCCGAGGTGATGCGGACGACGCTCCTCCGCGGAGGGGGCTTCGGCGACGTCTGGCCCGAGCTCCTCGCGCTCCTCGTGCTCGGCGGCGCCATCCTCGCGACCGCGACGCTCCGCTTCCACAAGCGGCTCGCGTAGGGCGCGCGCCCCTCCACGGGGCGCACCCTCGAGCGCCGCCTCGACCGTGTGCCGACCCGACGAGGCCTCTTGAAGGGCCCCCTCGCGCTTGGCAGGCTCGCCCGCGCAATCAAGGCTGGAACGCCCTCTCCTCGAGGAGCGCGCGGGGGCGCGCGCGGCCCGAGGCGCTGGTGCGTCCGGTCCGTTCCTGCTCGCATCCGAAGGAGGAGAACATGACGCGTCTGGCCGCTGCCTTCACGTTGGGTATGGCTGCGTCCCTGGCCTTCGCTCCCGAGGCGCAGGCGCGCATCACGAGGATCGTCTTCACGCGGGTGGAGTCGCCCACCTTCGGCGGGCGATCGTTCGGCACGGTGGGCCAGTTCGAGAAGCTCGTCGGCACCGCCTTCGGCGAGGTCGATCCCGCCGACCCGCACGACGCCATCATCCAGGACCTCGAGCTCGCGCCCCGGAACGGGCGCGGCAAGGTCGAGTACTCGACCGACGTCTACGTCATCAAGCCCATCGACATGTCGAAGGGCAACGGCATGCTCTTCTACAACGTCCACAACCGCGGCAACAAAGGCGGGCTCAACACCTTCAACCTCGGCACCGCGGGCGGGAACGAGCCGGCGAACACGCCGCAGGGCGCGGGGGACGGGTTCCTCCAGAACATGGGCTACACCATCGTCTGGAGCGGCTGGCAGCCGGACGTCCTCCCCGGGAACAACCGCATGACGGCGACGGTGCCCGTCGCCGCGAACCCGGACGGCACCTCCATCACCGGCGTCGTGCGCTCGGAGTTGAAGCTCGGCCCCGGTGGCACGGCCACGACCACGCTCAACCTCTCGAGCGGCCACTTCACGGGCCTCACGCACGCGAGCTACCCGACGGTGAGCACCGACAACCAGACGCCGCTCGCCGACGGCTTCCTCCCGGCGCTGACGCAGCGCAGGCACGTGAACGATCCGCGCGTGCCCATCCCCGACGATCAGTGGTCCTTCGCCTCGTGCCCGGCGGGGGGACCGGCCGTCGTGGACGCGACCAAGATCTGCTTCCCGGCGGGCTTCCAGCCCGGCGTCCTCTACGAGCTCATCTACCGGGCCAAGGACCCCACCGTGCTCGGCCTCGGCTGGGCGTCGATGCGGGACGTCGTGTCCTTCTTCAAGCACGCGGCGAAGGACGACGCGGGGAACGCGAACCCGCTCGCCCTTCCGGGCCGGCCGGCGCTCGCCGTCATGGAGGGCAGCTCGCAGAGCGGCCGCAGCATCCGCACGTTCATCCACCTCGGGTTCAACGAGGACGAGGACGGCCGCATCGTATTCGAGGGCGCCTTCCCGCACATCGGGGGCGGCCGCCTCTCCATGAACGTCCGCTTCGCCGCGCCCGGGCGGGCCTGGGGCTACACGGTCGATCACCTCTACCCGGCCTACGAGTTCCCGTTCAGCTACATGCCGTCGCACGATCCCATCACGGGCCGTACGGGCGGCCTCCTCGAGCGGTGCCTCAAGAGCCACAGCTGCCCCAGGATCTTCCACGTCGCCACGGCCCTCGAGATCTGGGAGGGCCGCCAGTCGCTGGGCTTCACCGATCCGCTCGGCAAGCGCGACCTGGGCGAGCCCGGGTTCATCCGCACGTACATCATGGCGAGCACGCAGCACGGCACCGCCGGCTTCAACCCGACGAGCGGCCCGGCATTCGGCGACTGCGAGCAGCAGCAGAACCCGAATCCGCAGGCCGAGACCATGCGGGCCCTCTGGGTCGCGTTCACGCAGTGGGTGAAGGACGGCGTGGAGCCTCCGCCCTCCTCGAAGCCGCGCGCGAACGACGGCACCTTCGTCCCGCCCGCCGACGTGCGCTTCCCCTCGATCCCCGCGAACTCGTATCCGAACGTCTCGCCGGCAGGCCTCGCGGCGCCGACCGTCCGGCTCGCGGTGCGCTGGCAGCACGTCGCGACGCCGCTCCACGTGCTCGACTATGGAGCCGGCTTCGACGCGCAGGACGAGGGCGGGATCATCACGAAGGAGCCGCCCGCGGAAGGCCAGCAGGCGTACGGCGTCCTCGTGCCGCAGGTCGACGGCGACGGGAACGACCTGGCGGGCATCCGCTCGGTGCGCCTCCAGGTGCCGCTCGCGACGTACACCGGCTGGAACATGGGCGCGCAGGGGCTGTTCGAGGACGGGCTCTGCAGCCTCTCGGGCAGCTACATCCCGTTCGCGCCCACCGAGGCGGATCTCGTGGCGGGCGATCCGCGCCCGTCCATCGAGAAGCGCTACGGAACGCACCAGGGCTACGTGGACGCCGTCACGGCGGCGGCCGATCGGCTCGTGGCGCAGCGATTCCTCCTGCCCGCCGACCGCGACCGCCTCGTCGCGGAAGCCGCCAACGGCCGCGTGCTGGTGAAATAGGCCGGGATGGGAAGGGCCCTCGCGCGCGTGACGGCGCGCGCGAGGGTCTCCCGGCTGATCTCAGGCAAGCGGCTGGACAGACGCAGGATTTTCGTCGGGCCGGGGCTCGGCGCCCGGTTGAAACGCGCCCCGGTTGGTGGTACTCGAATGGCCCTCGCGCTCCCTTCGGAGAGGGAGTGCCGGAGCCGGGATCGCCGCTCCGGCGGATCGCTTCATGGAGGTCCTGCACATGCGCCGTCTGTACGCCGTCCTCGCCGTCGCTCTCGCCGTGGCGGGATGCAAGAAGAAGGAGCCCGCCAGCGCGCCGAGCGCGGTCCCCGAGGCCGGCTCGGCCGCGCCGGGCGCGCCCAGCGCGTCGATCAAGGGCAAGGTGCTCGAGCGCCTCGACGCGCCGCCCTACAGCTACCTGCGCCTCGAGACCGCGCAGGGCGAGGCCTGGGCCGCCGTCCCGAAGACGGAGGTCGCGAAGGGCCAGGAGGTCACCGTCGCCGGCGCCATGCCGATGACCGCCTTCGAGTCGAAGAGCCTGAAGCGCAAGTTCGACATGATCTACTTCGGCACGCTCGGCGGCGCGGAGGCCCAGGCGCAGGCGCCCGCCCCGGCGCCGATGCCGGCGCCGGGCGGCATGGGCGCGCCCGGTGGAATGGGAGCGCCGGGAGGGATGGGCGGCGAGGGCATGGGCGGCAACATGCCTCCCCCGAACATGGCCGCGCAGCACGCCGCCGCCGCGGCGGGGCCCGCCGACGTCGCCGACGTGAAGGTCGCGAAGGCCTCGGGCTCGGATGCCCGCACCGTCGCCGAGATCCACGCCCAGCGCATGGCGCTCAAGGACAAGGCGGTCACGGTCCGCGGCAAGGTCGTGAAGTACAACGAGGGCATCATGGGCCGGAACTGGGTCCACCTCCGCGACGGCACGGGCACGGCCGGCAAGGACAACGACCTCACCGTCACGACCGGCGACAAGGCCTCCGTGGGCGACGTCATCGTCGTGAAGGGCAAGGTCCAGATCGACAAGGACTTCGGCTCCGGCTACGCGTACCCGGTCATCGTCGAGGAGGCGAAGGTCTCGGCGAAGTAGCGGGCGGGCTTCTGGGTTCAGCGGGCGGGCGCGGTCCTCGGGGGATCGCGCCCGTTTCGTCTTTCTGGGTGTTCGACTGAGCTTCGGCTCGGGGTGGCAGCATGCGGGTCCCTGGAGTGCGGCGGATCTCGGGTGGAGCGGGTGCGCGGTGCTATGCTCTGTTGGTGAATACGTGGTGTCGCTGGCCTCTCGGGGTCGCCGTCGCCGCCGCTGCGACGATGGCCTTCGCGGCCGCGCGGCTCCGGGAGGCGCGATCGTGTGTGGCGCCCCTCGTGGCCGCCGGTCCGGGCGCCGCCTTCGTGCTCCCGGCCGCGCTCGGTGTTCCGCTTGGCCTCGCGCTCGCGGCAGCCTCGAGGCGCGATCTCCCCGTCGCCGGTTTCGTCCTGCTCGCCGTGGCCGGTCTTTCCGCTGCCGCAGCCCGCCTTCTTCCTCCACTGGGACTTCGACCGCGACACCGGCCGCTGGCGGCTCGCAGACTGACCCGCCGCGTCCGAGCCCTGTCGTACACTCCGCCCTCCACCGGGCTCCGCGCGGCCTTCCTCAACTCGACGCTCTCGCCCGATGAGTGGCGCGAGAAGCCATCCTTTGATCTCCCAGACGGAGCGGCGGAGCATCGATGCTGGAGGGTCCCATGGACGTGATCGGCGTGGACCACATCTACCTTGCCGTCTCCGACTTCGCCGCCTCCGAGGCGTTCTACGACGCGGTGATGCGGGCGCTCGGCTTCTTCAAGGGCGACCGGCCGATCGGCGGCGAGCGGCATGCGCACTACTTCAATCGCGTCCTGCAACTCTCGATTCGGCCGGCTCGATCGGCCAGTGCCCATGACCCGTACGCGCCCGGTCTGCACCACCTGTGCCTGCAGGTCGCGACGCCGCAGGATGTCGACGCGGCGTACGCGAGCGTACACGCGCTCGGGATCGCTGCGACGCCCCCGCGCACGTACCCGGAGTACTCCGCGGACTACTACGCGACGTTCTTCTCGGACCGGGACGGCATCCGCCTGGAGGTCGTCGCGCGGCGCCAGATGCGCGACGACATCGTGCGCGAATGGGACCAGCTACGTTCGTTCCTCAATCCGCTCCAGGAGCTCCGGCGCGAGCGCGCCTCCTCCATGCCCGGCCGCGCGGCTCCCGACGTCACTCATCGCTCGGCCAGCGGGTAGTCGAACTGCGCGATGGCGTTCCCCCACGTATCGAGACCGGACCTCCGACCCTCCCGGCGCTGTCAGACTCCGTTGGTAGAATTAGTGCCGAATTCAAAGCGAGGGTCTCGTGCAGGTTGAGCAGCAGTCCTTCAGGTATCCCGGCCGCGGCGGCAGGCGCGAAGGGGCCGGACGTCCGAGAACGCGGGATCCGGGCGTCAGGCACGACGCGCGTCCGGCTCTGGCCGCGCGCTACCCCGTCCTCGTCACGCTTCGCGTGCTGCCGGGAATCCCGAATCTCCGGCGCGCGAAAGTCTACGCCGTCATCGAGGCGGCCCTCCGGGCGCTCCTCGCACGATCGGATTTCAGGGCCGTCCACTTTTGCGTGGAAACGACTCACATCCACATGCTCGTCGAGGCGCTCGGGGCGGAAGCGCTCTCGCGTGGCATGCAGGCTCTCACCATCCGCATCGCGCGCGGGGTGAATCGCGCCGCGCGC
>DATDDC010000702.1:0-3538 GCA_036523995.1 Anaeromyxobacter sp. | reverse complement strand
CGTTTGGCGCGAGCGGCCCCGGCGCGGCGGCGCCCTCGTCGCCGGTGCTCGCGCGAGGCTCGGAGGCTGGCGCCGGGGGACGCGCCGGAGGCGGCCGGGCCACGCTCACTTCCCCGAGAGCGCCATCTGCCACCTCTTCAGGAAGTCGAGCCGCTTCGCCTGGTCCAGGTACTCGAGCAAGGGCGGGCCCACCGGGATGGGCCGGACCGCCGCGCCGAGCGCCTTCGTCACGCCGGCGACGCCCATGTCGCCCTCCACCTCCGGCCGGAGCGCGAACACGGAGCCGCTCGCGAGCGCCCTCTGGCCGCGCGCCGAGAGGAGGTAGTCGAGGAACACCTTCGCGGCCGCGGGGTGCTTCGCCGCCTTGGGGAGCACGGCGATGCGCGACATGATGAGCGTGTAGTCCTTCGGGTACGCGATGGCGAGCGACGGGTCCTTCTTCTGCTTCTGCACCGCGTACGACGAGATCATGTTGAAGCCGATGAGGTGCTCGCCCGACGAGATCCGCTCCATCATCGCGCCCGTGCTCGTGTAGAGCTTCGGGCCCACCGAGCCGTATGCCTTGGCGGTGTCCCAGAAGCCCTTGTCGTGGAGCGAGTCCTGCGTGACGAGCAGGAAGCCCAGGCCGCTCCGCTCCGGATCGTAGGAGGTGAGCTTCCCCTTGAAGCGGTCGGGGCTCGCCCGGAGCGCCTTCACGAGGTCCGCGTGCGAGTGCGGCACCTCCTCCGGCTTGAGGAGCCGCTTGTTGTACACGAAGGCGATGGGCTCGTAGGTGGTGCCGAACGCCTCGTTCTTCCACACCGCCCAGCTCGGAAGCTTCGAGGCCTCCGGGCTCGCGTAGGCCTGGGTGTAGCCGTCGCTCGCGAGCTTGATCTGGAGGTCCATGGCGGAGCTCCAGAGGAGGTCGCCCGAGCCGGCGCCGGCCGCCGCCTCGGAGACGAAGCGGTTGTAGAGCTCGGTGCTGTTCATGTCGTTGTACTCGACGGCGATCTTCGGGTGGAGCGCCGCGAAGTCCTTGAGCATCGCCGCGACCGAGGCGGAGTCGGTGGTCGAGTAGACGACGACCTTCCCCTCCTTCTCGGCTGCTGCGACCACGTCGGGCGAGGTGGCCGGGTCACCCGGCGCGGCCGCGGCGGCCGGACCGGACGCGGCGAGCGCGCTCGAGGCGAGGATGGCGCGAAGGAGGAAGCGGTTCATCGATGACATGGCGTGCCTTCCTGGAAGTTCGATCGGTGACGGCCGGTCGACATGCTTTCACAACCGTCGCTTCTTGAGCCGTGTCGCGCGCGCGTCCCTCCCGGGGCCAGGGTCGCAGGGGCCGGATCGCGCCGCTCCGGATTCAGCGCGGGGGCGCGAGGTGGCCCTTCGCGTCGGCCGGGAGCGTCGCCGCCGCCGTCGCGGGAGGCGACGCGGGGACGGCTGCGGCAGGCGGCGCGGGCGGCAGCGCCGGGGAAGGCACGAACAGCGCGTCCACGAGGGCGAAGGGCGCCTCGGCGTCTCCGGGGCACTGGGCTGCGCCGCGCGGGCGAGCCGATCCGCGGCGCCGCCTCGCCGCACGGCGGCGCTCGTCTCGCGGGCGAGCGGGCGACCCCACCCGAGACTGCCCCTCGGGGTACGCCCCGCGCCGCGGGCGCCATGCCCGGACGCAATGTATAAGGCGCACCGGAGGTGACGAACATGAGCGCTGAGCTGGCATCCGAGGTCGAAAGCGCCCGGGCGGGCTCGGGGACTCGGTTCATCGTTCTGGTCGGGCGCATCCTCTTCGCCGCGATCTTCATCCTGGCGGCGCCCGGCCACTTCCAGGCGGGGACCGTCGCCTACGCCGCCTCGGCGGGAGTCCCCTTGCCGAACGTGGCGGTGCCGGTCGCGGGCATCATCGCCCTCCTGGGCGGGCTCAGCATCGCCTTCGGCTTCCGCGCGCGCATCGGGGCGTGGCTCCTCGTCGTGTTCCTCGTCCCGGTGACGCTCTACATGCACCGGTTCTGGGGCGTGCCGGACGCGATGATGGCGCAGATGCAGCAGGTCAACTTCATGAAGAACCTGTCGATGCTCGGCGCGGCCCTCCTCGTCGCCTGGTTCGGCGCGGGACCGGTGAGCCTCGACGCGAGGCGAACGGCGCCGCACGCCTAGCGCTCGTCAGCGCCGGGCGGCGAGCTCGAGCGCGAGCGCGTACATGAGGCGCACGGCCGGCTCGAGATCGGCCGGGATGCGCTCGTCGATCCCGTGCGCCCGGCGCTCGTCGGCCTCGCGGAGCGCGACCGGGTGGATCCCGTAGCTCGCGATGCCGCGCTCCCGCAGGAACCGCGAGTCGGTCGCGCCGAGCTGCATCGAGGGCACGATGGGGAGGCCGGGATGGAGCCGTCCCACCGCGGCGCGGAGGGCGGCGACGGCGGGCTCGTCCATCGACGTGGCGCCGCCCCGCCCGAAGTCCGCCACGGGGACGATCTCGACGCCCGCGTCCGCGACGATCTCGCGCAGCCGCGCCGCCACCTGCTCCGCGGTCTCGTCCGGCATGATCCGGCAGTTCACGTTGGCGCGCGCCTCGGCGGGGAGCGCGTTGGGCGCGTTGCCCGCCTCGAGCTGGGTGGCGACGCAGGTGGTGTGCAGGAGGGCGGCGAGCACCGGGTTCTTCCGCACCGTGGCGAGCGCGTCCCTGGGGAGCTGCCCCTTGGCGGACGTGAGCGCGCGGAGCGCCCGCGCCAGCTCCGGCGGCTCGCGCGCGGCCCGGACGCGCAGCAGCTCCCGCGTGTGCGGCACGAGGCGCTCGGGGAAGGGCCGGTCCGCGATCCGTGCGATCGCCCGCGAGAGCCGAACGATGGCATTGGGCTCGACGGGGACCGAGGAGTGCCCCGTGAGCCCGGCCGCGCGCAGGGTGAAGTCCTGGTAGACCTTCTCGGCGGTCTCGAGCGCGAGGTACATGGGGCGGCCGTCGTCACCCAGCGTCACGCGGCCGCCCTCGTTGAGGGCGACCTCGGCGTCCCCGATGGACTGGGGGGCGTGCTCGAGGAGCCAGCGGATGCCGCTGCCGCCCCGCTCCTCGTCCCCGGTCCACGCCACGATGACGTCGCGCCGGAGCGGGACGCCGGCGCGGTGGAGGAGGACCAGCGTCTCGAGCTCGACCGCGGCCGCGGAGAGGTCGTCCGAGACGCCCCGCCCGTAGAGGAACCCGTCCTTCTCGGTGAGCTCGTGGGGCGGGGTGGTCCAGGCCTGGCCGCGCGACGGGACGACGTCGACGTGCGCGAGGAGGAGGACGGGCCGCGCGCTCCCGTCGCCCTCGAGCCGGGCCACGAGGTTCGTCCGCCCCGGGGCGAACTCGAACGTCTCGAATGCGATCCCCTCGGCCCGCAGCACCTCCGCCCCGATGGCCGCGGCGCGATCCTCGTTGCCGGGCGGGTTCGTCGTATCCGCCGCGACGAGGCGGGCGAGCATGGCGCGGACGTCCTTCGCCGCCGCGGCGAAGTCGGGCTCGGCGGCGCGGGCGCGCCCTGCGACGAGAGCGAGGGTGGCCGCGAGGGGAGCGCAGGATCGAAGGAGGGAG
>DATDDC010000701.1:0-8636 GCA_036523995.1 Anaeromyxobacter sp. | reverse complement strand
GCGCTCGCCGGGCCGCCCGAGGCGGAGCGCACGCGGAGGGCGGGAAGCGGAGCGTCGTTCCGGCGGGCGGTGCGCTCGCGAGGCGGCGGGGCCACCACCACCTCGGCCACGAGCCCGTACCCGCGCGGCGACGCGGCGGGGGCCGGCGCGGGGGGAAGGGACGGCACGGCCTCCGGCGACGGGCCCCACTCCTCCGGCTTCTCCTTGGCGAGGAGCGTGGTGGCCGCCTTGGCGCAGTCGTTCACGACGCCGTAGTCGCGCGAGGCGCCCACGGCGAGCACGAGCCCCTCGACCGCCTTGGCCCGGAGCGGCTCCGCGAACTGCGCGAGCTGGGCCTTGTACTCCTGGACGAACTCGGCGTTCCGGCGCAGCTCCTTGGGGATGGGCGTCGCGAAGAGCGTCTGGGCGAAGCGCTCGTAGGCGAAGGCGATGCGGTAGAGCGCGCAGATGGCGGGCTCGGCCTGCTTCAGCTTCACCACCTGCCCGTAGGCCTCCTCGAGCTTCTTCAGCTTCTTCCCCTTCACCTCGAGCTGCGCCTTGAGGAACTTCGGCTTCACGTCGAGGGAGATGCGGTCGTACTCGGCGAAGGCGGGCTCGAGCTCCTCGTACATGCCCTGCGCCACCGGCGCGAGGCCGCGCTCCTTCACGTCGCCCTTGTGCCTGCGCCAGTACTCGACCGCCTGGGCGTAGGCGTGGCGCGCCGCCTTCGGGTTCTGCTTCTCGAGCAGCCGGGCGATGCGTTGCTGGATGGCGAGCCACTCGTCGGGATCCTTGACGTAGCGGCGCTGGTATTCCTCGAGCTGGCGGAGCTCCTTCGCGGGCTGGCCCTGCTTCTGGTACACGTCCGCGAGCGAGAGGAAGATGCGGGAGGCGTCGGCGCCGTTCGGCCAGGTCTCGAGGTAGGCGAGGCTCGCCGTCTCGGCCTTCGTCCACTCGCGCAGGCCGGCCCGGAACACCGCCACGTTCACGACGGCGTCGACGGCCTTCTTCTCCTCGTAGCCGCCCTGGTCCTTCGCCTTGCGGTTCTTCCGCCACTCCGCGAAGTAGTGCTCGTAGAGCTCCGCGGACTTGGCGAACTCGGCCATGCCCTCGTAGGCCTCGGCGTTGTCGTAGAGGACCTTCGGGGCGAGCGGCTCGCCCGGGAACTTCTGGAGCAGCTCCTGGCGGACCTCCACCGCCTTGTCGAGGCGGTGCACCTTCACGTAGTCCACCGAGGCGTTGAAGAGCGCGGTGGCGGCGAGGCGCGACTGCGGCCAGTCCCGCACGAAGGCGAGGTACTCCTCCGCCGCGCCCTCGTGGTCCTTGGCGCGCTCCTTCTCCTCGATGACCTTGAAGGCGCTCTGCTCGATGACCTTGGCGAGGTCGTCCTTGAGCGCCTTGTGCGTCTCCATGAGCTTCGCGTTCGCCCAGAACCGCTTGGCCCAGCCGTTCACGTTGCGCCAGTCGCCGAGCAGGTTGTAGGCGTCGAGGACGAGGTTCGTGGAGTAGCCGGCGAGCTCGTGGGTGGGGTGGTCGAGGGCGATGCGCGTGAAGAGGTCCGTCGCCTCGGCGAAGGCGTTGTGCCGGTAGTAGATGTTCGCGACCTTGTAGGCGATCTCCACCCACTTGTCGCCCTGGGGCTGCCACTTGAGGTAGCGGTTGCAGGCGTCGGCGAGGCGCTTGCGGGCGGGCGCGAGTGGGATGCGCTTCTTCGGATCGTTGCCCGCGCGCTGCTTGTCGTCCTGGTCGAGCTTCTTCGCCACGAGGTCCCAGGCGAAGACGGAGTTCTCGAGCGCGTCCTTGAAGAACTTGCCGGGCTTGCCGGGCGGCTTCGCCGAGAGCGTCTCGATGTCCTTCGCCGCCACGCGCTCGTACTCCTCGCCCGCGCCGTCGAACGTGCCGAGCGCGTAGAGCAGCTCGCCGTGGAAGAAGCGCATCTCGTACGAGGCGGTCTCGTTGGGGAAGAGCTCGAGGTAGTCCTTGTAGACGGCGGCGGCGTAGCCGGCCACGGGCTCGTCGCGCGTCTTCTTCCACTCGTTGTGGTAGGTGACGGCGAGGATGCGGAGCGTCTGCTCCGCCTCGCGCCGCGCGTCGGCGAGCGCCTTGCCGCCCTCCTTGGCCCCGGGAGACGCCTCGATCTCCCTCAGCATCTTCACGAAGACGTGGGCCTGCTGGACGGCGCCCTCCTTCTTCCCCATCCGGCCGGCGCAGGTGACGATGCGCGACTGGAAGAAGGGCGCCTCCGGCGAGAGCGGCTTCTCCTGGATGAGGCGGTGGTGCACGAGGATGGCGTCGCGATCCTTGCCCTCCTCGTAGAGGATGGTGCCGAGCGACTTCAGCATGTCGAACCAGCCCTCGCGCCCGACGCGCTTGAACTCCTCGGGCGCGCCCTCGGCCGAGCCCACGTGGCTGTAGGTGCGGACGAAGTCCTTACGGGCCTCCTTCACGAGCGCGAGCTTGCGGTCGGCGGGGACGGTGGAGGTGGGCAGCTCGCCGAAGAAGATGACGGCCTTGAACAGCTCCAGCGCCTCGTTCCACTCGGTCAGGTTGTAGTGGACCCAGCCCTGCTTGTAGAGCGCGTAGCCGTAGACCGAGGACTCCTGGTAGCTGGCGGCCTTCTGGTAGGCCTCCAGGGCGCGGCGCAGGTTCGGGACGCGCTCCTTCTCGTTCGCCTTCTCGAAGTAGTACTCGCCGAAGGCCATCCACGCGTCCGGCACGAAGCGCGAATTGGGGAAGCCCTGGATGAGCGCGCGGTACGCCTTGAGCGCGTCCGGGTCGTTCCGGTTCCGCTTGGAGAGGTTCTCGCCGAGGAAGTAGAGCACCTCGTCGAGGCGCGGGTACTTCGGGTACTTCGCCACGATGGCCTTGTAGAGCGCGACGGCCTGGTCCTTGTGGCGGAGCGACTCGCGGTCGAGCTGCTTCTTCTCGGCCATGAGGCGGTCGATCTCCCTGGGATCGCCCTTCGTGCCCATGGCGATGAGCCGGTCGTCGCGCCGGTTCGCCTCGAAGAAGAAGTACTGCGACTCCTCCCAGAGGAGCTCGGCGAGGCGGAAGTACCACTGCGGCGTCTCCGTGGCCGAGCCGCCGCCGAGGTCGATGAGCTTGCGCAGCGAGGCGATCTCCTCGCGGCGCTTCTCGGAGACCTGCACCTCGACCTGCTTGCGGAAGGTCTCGAAGTCGAGGGCCGGTCCGCCGGGCTCGGCCTTCTTCTTCGTCTTGGCCTCGAGGGAGCCGCCCAGCGCGGCGTCGGGCGCGACCGAGCGCTTCTCGCCGAGATCTGCCTCCCGCGGGGCGGGTGCCTTCTCCGCCGCACCCACGGTGGAACCGGAGAGCGCCAGGGCCACGATGCCGGCGGCGAGAGCACGGAGCATGAGCGCGCCTCCCTCGGGATCTAGCGCGCCGCGGTCCGCGACCGCGGCAGGCGATCCTTGCAGCCCTTCGTGAGGGTGTACGAGTACGTACCGAGCTCGTCGCGCCAGAACTCGCCCTCGTACGGCCAGTAGAGGTGCTCGTCCGAGACGGCGTGCGAGTACTTGAGGTTCTTCACGACCTCCACCTGGCTGCCCTTCGCGAGCGAGCCCTCGAGCGCCTCGCGCTCCTTGCGCGAGACCTCGATCTGGATGCGGAGCGCCTGCGCCAGGAGCTGGCGGAGGCCGTCGCGCTCGAGCTCGAGCTTCGCCCGGGTGCGGGCCCCGAGCTCCTCCACGGTCTGGGCGCGGTTGGCCCGGAGCTTGTCCACGAGCTCCTTGCCGAGGGAGGACACGCGGAACTCCGGCCGCCGCCGGGCGAGGCCCACGTCCACCTCGCGCTCCATCTCGCCCACCGACTCGGTGAGGCGGCGCACGTCCTGGTCGGAGAAGGCGACCTTCAGGACCTTGCGCGCGGTGGCGCTCGCCGGGTGCGTGGCGGCGCCCTTCACGAGCTCGTACCAGCCGTCCGGCGTGCGCTGGGCCGCGGTGATCTTGACGAGCTCGTCGTAGACCGGCCCGTAGATGGAGGAGAACTGCTCGAGCACCTGCCGCGCCTCCGGGTAGCGGCAGTTCTCGTAGTAGACGATGGCCTTGAGGACGTAGGACTCCGGGAAGTACTCGTCCTTGAAGTAGGGCGACTGGAGCGTGAGCAGGTTGCCGAGGGACTTCTCGTAGTCGCCGATGCGGTAGTAGGCCCAGGAGGCCTCCCACAGGCCCTCGAGCCACCGCTCGCCGCCCCAGGGCATGCGCCCGTAGTAGAAGATGGCGTAGCGGTTCTGCCGGTTCTGGTAGTGGATGCGCGCGAGCTGGAGGAAGGTGAGCTCGCGCAGCTCCTGATCCGCGTGCACGAACTTCTTCGGGTTCGTCATGCGGATGACTTCCTTGAAGGCCTCGCTCGCCCCCTGGTCGTCGCCCTGCGCGTAGAGGACGAGGCCGTCCACGAACTTGGCGCGCGCCACGACGTCGCCCTGATCCTGCCCGGGCGCGCCCTCCTTGGCGGGGGACGCGCTCATCGCGACCGATGGGTGCGACCCCACCTTGGCGGCGAGCCGGCGCGCCTCGGCGAAGGCCGCCTTCGCCTCGGCGGTCCGCCCGGCGTCCGCGAGGGCGCGGCCGCGATCGAACTCGTACTTCGCGAGCAGGTAGCTCACCCGGTCCTCGTAGGCGGGCGGCACGCCTCGCCCGGCGTACCGCGCCACGCGGGACATGAGCGGCTGCTCGTTCGCGAGCCCGCGCCCCACGTAGAAGAGCCACTCCATGGCGCTCTGGTAGAAGCGGGTCGCGGCCGGGCCGCGGTCGAGGATCTCGTCGAAGGAGGCGAGCGCGGAGTAGCGCAGGCCCAGGCGCGCGAGCGCCTTGGCCCGCTGGTAGCGCGCCTCGTCGTGGATCGGGTCGAGCGAGCGCTCCCGCAGGATCTGATCGAGGGCGAGCGCCGCGGTCTCGGTGGCGCCCTCGTCGAGGAGCTTCTTCGCGGCGTCGAGGCGCGCCTTCTGGGCCGGCGTCGCCTTGTGCTCGGGCGTGAGCGTGAGGCCGGGCTGGACCTCGCGCTGGGCCGGGCGGGCCGGCGGGGGCGGCGGGGGCTTCGGCTCGGGCTCCGGAGCCCGCTCGATCCTCGTCTCCGGGGCGGGGGTCGGGGCCGGGGCCGGCGCGGGCACCGGCGCGGGCGCCGGCTCCTCGCGGTGGGGGATCGGCTTCGCGGGCTTCTTCGTCTGCTTCTTTTCCTGGGCCTTCTTCCGCTTCGCGTCGTCCTTCGACTTCGCCTTGGGCTTCTTCTCCTTCTCCGCCGGCTTGGCGAGGTCGATCCCGAGCTGCGCCCGCGCAGGCGGGGCCGCGAGGAGCGCGGCGAGGAGGAGCGCCCAGGGCAGGCTTGGCAGGAACGTGCGGGGGGAGCGCGTCATCGTGCCGTCTCAGCGCTGGCGGTTGTGCGTCGGGAAGAAGATGGAGAGGCCGATCTCCGTGAAGAGCTGGTTCTGCCAGTCGTTCCCGGAGCCGTTGTTCGGGACGTTCACGGGATAGACGATGTCCTTCACGACCAGGCGCGCCGCCACCGCCTCGCCGAAGAAGAGGTGCGCCCCGAGCCCGGCGTGGAACCCGTAGCTCCTCACCGCGCCCGGCTTCGCGCCGGCCTGGTCCCTGGCGAGGACCTCGTCGCGCTGGATGCCGTCGATGCCCCCGAGGACGGCGAGATCGAAGTGCGCGACCTGCTCCGAGAGCACGTTCAGCTTCCCGTACACCGGCGCCCAGGCCAGCCCGACCGCGGCGATGGCGCGTACCCGGCCCGGAACCTGGCGAAGCTCCGACTCGCTGGCGTTGACGCACCCGGCCGTGGCGGTGCACCGAACGGCCGAGCCGCTGCGCACCGCGGCGCCGCCCGCGAGGGAGACGGAAGCCGACCACGATTCCGACAGGTGGTAACCGACGTCCACGCCGCCGAAGTACTTCGTGAAGAAGGCGTCGTTGAGCGACATGCCGAAGCTCGGCGTCACCTCGATGCGTCCGGCCTTCTGGTAGAGCTGGCCCGAGACGGGCGGGATCTTCCCCGCGAAGGCGTCCGCCTTCGTCTGCGCGAGGGCCGGGCGCGGCGACGCCGCCAGGGCGAGGAAGAGGGCGACGAGCGCCGCGATGTGGCGGACCGGGTTCACGGATAGACGTAGTCGAAGCCGAAGGGCCAGAAGAGGGACACCCCCACGTTCATGACGAACACGCGCTGCGTCGTGGCGGGGAGCTGGGCCACGGGCTGATCCGGGTAGAGGGTCGCGAGCAGGCCGAGCTCGAAGGCGAGCCAGTCCTTCGGGTAGAAGCGCAGGCCGCCGCCGAAGTCCGCGGCGACGTGCGGCCCCTGCGAGAGCGGCGGTCCGCTCGTGGAGCTCCACACGGCCCCGAAGCCCGCCTGCAGGAACAGGTCGAAGTGGACGATGCGCGACTGGAAGACGGAGGCCTTGCCGTAGATGGGCGACCACACGCCCTCCAGCATCACCTGCTGGTCGATGTCCGAGTTGAGGAGCTGGCTCTGGAAGGCGATCTTCCCCTCGCGCACGTTGTCGGTCCGCAGCTTCGTGTACTTCGTGCTGCGCACCGCGAGCGCGAAGGCGTCGTGCAGGTTGTACGCGAGGCGCAGCCCGCCCCCGAACTTCTGGTAGAAGGCGTCGTTCACGGTGGCGGCGAAGAACGGCGTGAGCTCGAGCCGCCCCTTCTTGATGAAGCCCTTCCGCTGGACCGCCTTCACCTTGTCCCCGAGCGCGACGTCCTTCTCGGAGAAGGGCACGAACGCGCGTGGCTTCTCCGGGGCGGGAGCCGGCGCCTCCCGGGCGGGGGCGCTCGGCGGCTTGGAAAGGTCGATGGGGGGAAGCTCCTCGCCTTGTGCGGGGGGCGCCTCCTTCGACTTCGGCTGCTGTGACAGATCGATGCCGGGCTGCTCCTCCGCGGCGAGCGCGAGAGGCGGCACTGCGGCGATCAGCCATGCGATGGCGAGGTGTGTTCTCATCACTCGGATCGGGCCCCGCGACGCATCCTAGCCAAAGGTCGTTGGAGGGGCAACGGAAGGCCCGGCGGAATCCGGAGTCCATCCGAGGCTGTAGGACGCTGTCGGTCGAAGGCGCCACCATTGTCCGCGGGTCGGACGCGTGCTAACGATTCGTGCGAAGCCATGCGCACCCGCGTACCAACCGTGTCGCTCGCGCTCGCCGCCCTCGCGGCGCTGGCCGGCTGCCAGGATCCGGACGTCGGACAGCGCTGCCAGATCTCGTGGGGGCAGGACAACACCACGCCGGCGCCCAAGGCGATCGATCTCTTCGCGTCGGGTGGCGGGGATTACTTCGAGTCCGGCAACATCGGCTGCGACGGGCTCGTCTGCATCATCTCCCCCGCGGCGCCGAACACGACCTACGGCTACGACACGCCCGGCACCGGCTACTGCTCGAAGGCGTGCATCTCGAACGACGACTGCTACGAGAGCAAGACCGGGCTCGTGTGCCGGCAGATGGTGCTCGACCCCGTCTTCCTCGACCAGCTCAGCAAGCTCGATCCCCTCACCCGCGACCGCTACCTCGCGGACATCCAGTTCTCGAGCTACTGCGCGACGCCGAGGTAGCCGTTGCGCCTCCTCGCGCTCGCGGCGCTCCTCGCCATGGGCTGCGCGCCGAACAAGGCCGAGCCGGGCACGCCCGCGGCCCGCGTCGTGGTGGAGACCGCCGCCGGGGCGAAGCACGGCGTGCGCGTCGAGATCGCCCGCACCGATCCGGAGCGGGCCCGCGGGCTCATGAACCGGGCCGCGCTCGCCGAGGACGCGGGCATGCTCTTCCTCTTCGACGAGACCGCGGAGCACGGGTTCTGGATGAAGAACACGCTCATCCCGCTCGACATGATCTTCATCGACGAGGAGGGGCGCATCGCGGGCATCGTCGAGCGGGCCGAGCCTCGCACGGAGACGTCGCGGACGGTGGGGCGACCGAGCCGCTACGTGCTCGAGGTGAACGGAGGGTGGGCGAAGGGCCACGGCGTCGCGGCGGGCGACCGGGTGCGCTTCGAGAACGTGCCCCGGTTTTGATGATGAAGGGCGTCAGCTCTTCCGCAGGAGCTTCCCCGCCACCATGGGCCCCAGGCTCTCCGCCATGAGGCCCTCCACCACGCTCTCGAAGGCCGCGCGGTCGCGGTCCTCCGACCACACGAAGCGGATCCCCATGCCCGGCTCGTCGCCGGTGGCGCTGGCGTGGACCACCTCGCCGCTCAGCTCGAAGGGGCTCGGGCGGCCGGGGACGGTGAGCCGGAACAGGAAGCGCGTGCCGATGGGCAGCGTCTTCTTCGTGCGGATGAAGGTGCCGCCCTTCGAGATGTTCTTCGTGTAGTCGGCGAAGAAGCTGTTCAGCTTCTTGTAGTCGACCTTGAGCTCGATGGGCGCGCGCCCGTGCTCGCGATGGTCCGCCATCTCGGGCCATGTTATCCCGGGGCCGGCGCGGGCGGGTAGCTCCGGTCCCGCGATATCGGAGGCCGGGTGTCCCGCTCCGTCGAGATCGCGGCCGCGCTCCTCCGGCGGCGCTTCGTCCTGGTCGCCGCCGGCGCGCTCGCCGTCGCCGGCCTCGCCGCGGGCTCGCTCCCGCTCCTCGAGGCGCCCGGGTACGAGCTCGGGGAGGCGGGCGCGCTCCTCGCGGCGCTCCTCGCGCCGGCGGTGGGCATCGCCGCCTGGCGCCT
>DATDDC010000700.1:0-6063 GCA_036523995.1 Anaeromyxobacter sp. | reverse complement strand
GAGCGGTTGCGCGAGCACGCCGACATCCTCTACGGAGCGCTCCTCCAGTGGGAGGGGCGCCCCGGCGGCTACCAGCTCGAGCGGATCGACGCGCTCGATCGCGAGCTCGGCGACGTCGAGCGGAAGCTCGACGCGCTCGTCGCGAAGGACGTCCCGCCGCTCGACGCCGCCCTCGAGGCGCTGGGCCTGCCGCGAATCCCCACGGCGGCCCCGCCCGAGCCGCTCGCGGAGCTCTCGAGCACGGACGTCGAGGCGCGCCTCGGGGCCTTCCTCGGGACGCGGTGAGGAGCGGCCCGGAGCGCTACGGCTCGTCCGCCGTGTAGACGTGCAGCGTCCACACCGACCCGGTGCCGAAGCCCGGGATGGAGCGCGGGTTGAAGACGCTCGCGCTCGCGGCGATGCCGCCCAGGACGCCGGGCGGCCCGCTCACGATGGTGAGCGCGCAGCCGGCGAGCAGGATGCCCCCCGTCGGCACGGCGACGCTCACGATGTCGCAGGTGCCCGTGGCGACGTAGGTGCCCTCCTCGAGATCGAACTGGATGAAGAAGAGCTGCCCGGGAGCGAACGGCCGGCCGTCGGTGAGGCTCCCGCAGCCGGTCGCGGTACCGAGCTGCCGGACGGACTCGTTCACGACCTCGCCGCGCGACGCGCGCGTCTGGAGGGACCAGACGCTCGCGCTCAGGACGACGTTCAGCGGGGTGAACCCCGTGGCGCGGCACACCTTCAGCGAGCCCTCGGTGAGCGGTCCCTCGAACGTCTTCACGAGCAGGATGCGCTCTCCGGCGAGGGCGAGCGAGGGAAGGAGCGCGAGCGCGACGACGGTGCAGAGGAGGCGCTTCGTCATGGCGGTCCTTTCGACGGAGGGGGCGGCACGCGGCACGGGACGCTCTACACGCGGACGAGGTGAGCGCCGTAGTGGACGCCGGCGCCCACGGCGGCGAAGAGGACGAGCTCCCCGGAGCCGAGCTTCACGCGGCCCTCGCCGATGTCCTCTGCGAAGAGGAGGAGCGTGCTCGCCGCGGAGGTGTTGGCGTAGCGCGTGACGTTCACCGGGATGCGGTCCTTCGGCAGTCCGGCGCGCTCGACGAAGGACATGAGCACCGGCTTGGAGGCCTGGTGGAAGTAGTAGCGATCGATCTCGCCGGCGAGGTCGGGGCGGCGGCCCAGGCACTCGGACACCGCCTTCTGCATGTAGAAGGGGTACGCCAGGGCGACCTCGCGCCCGTCCACGTACCAGGCGTGATCGGCCACGCGGGCCCGCGTGTGCGGGGGGAGCTTCGCCCCGCCGCCGCGGTGGACGACGAGCTCGGAGTGATCCGTCCCGGACGACGAGGCGAGGATGCCCGCCTCCGCGGTGTCGCCGCGCAGGAGGATGGCCCCGGCCCCGTCCCCGAAGAGATAGATGGAGAGGAAGGCGTTGATGCCCTTGCGGCCGGGCATCTCGCTCGTGAACACCTCGCGATCGAGGTACGGCGAGGCGAGCGTGGAGGCGCAGATGGCCACGGTGCGCGCGGATCCGGAGAGGATCATCTGGCGCGCCACGTCGGCGACGTAGAGCGCCCCGCCGCAGCCGGAGTCGACCACCATGGCGAGCGCCTCGACCCGGGCGCCGATGCGGCGGTGCAGCTCGACGGCGTCGCGGGAGAAGTTCACCTCGTCGGGCGTGCTCGTCACGAGGAAGATGGCGTCGAGCTCGCCGGCATGCACCTGCGCGCGCTCCATGGCCTGGCGCAGCGCCACCTCGGCCATGTCCACGTTGCCGCGCGGCCAGTACGTGGCGTCGTCCGGGGGCGGGATGGCCTTGCCCGCCTTCTCGTCGAAGTCCCAGAGGTAGCGGCGCTCCTCGATGCCGGTGCGTTCCGTGATGCGCTCGGCCGACCAGCCCGGTATCGCGCGCACGAGGCGATCGTTCTTCACCACGCGCTTGGGAACGAACCCGCCCGCCCCTACGACCCGGACAGACCTCATCGCTCGCTCCTCGCTACCCCCGTACCCCCAGTTTCATGCCATGAACCGGGTACGGCGCGGAATGTGAGAAGGGGGCGGGCGAGGCATGTCCCCGCTCACAGTGAAGCGAAGCGTATGCGCTCGTCGTGAAACGAGGTGCCACCGCGCAGGGGGCGGCGCCGACCCTCGGGTGCGGAGGGAGCCGGGACCCAGGGGACCCGGCCCCGGCTGGCCGCCGCTACCTTCCGCGCACGGCGCGCACGGCCTTGGCGACCGCGCTGAACACGCCCGGGATCTGCCCCTCGGCGAGGCACGAGAAGGCGACGCGCATCTCGCGCTTCCCGAGGGCGATGACCCCGACGCCGTGCTCGTCGAGGAGCCGGACGCGGACCGTGTCGGCGTCGACGTCCTTGAGGCGCAGGCACATGAAGTACCCGGAGTTGAACGGGTACACGTCCCAGCAGTCGGCGTACTCGGCCTTGCGGCACTCCTTCGCCACGACCGAGGCGCGCGCGCGGAGGACCGCGACCTTCTCGGCCTGCTGCCTGCGGAACTCGGGGTCGTTGAGCGCCTTGAGTACGATGGTCTGCCCGGGGTTCGTGACGTTCGAGATGTAGGCGCGGATGAGGCCCGCGGTCTTGTCCTCGAGCGCCTTGTACGCCGCGGCCGTGCCGTTCTTCACGCCGAAGGTGATGAACCCGACGCGCAGGCCCCAGACGAACTCCTCCTTCGTGGCGCCGTCGATCTTCACGGCGAGGAGGTTGTTCGAGGCCTTGGCCAGCCGGCCGAACACCGACTCGCGGTCGCAGGCGTCGTCGAAGAACATCCCGTAGTAGGCGTCGTCCACGCAGACGACGAGCTTCGTGCCCTTCTCCGCCTCGGCGGTGAGCGCCTTCACGATGCCCTCGGACTCGGCGCGCGTGGGCGAGTAGCCGGAGGGGTTGTTCGGGAAGTTGAGGGAGACGACGAGCTTCTTGCCGCGGTGCCGGGCGAGCGCGGCGCCGAAGCCGGCGAGGTTGAAGCCGGTGAGCTTCTCGTCGAAGAACGGGTAGTAGTCGAACTTCGCCTCGAGCCTCGTCTCCCAGTTGAGGTTGTAGTTCTCCCACATGAGATCGGAGGAGAGGACCTCGTCGCCGGGATCGAGGAAGAGGTCGCCCACGAGGCCCAGGCCGTGCGTGAGCGCGTTCGTGACGACCGGGTTCGAGAGCGGGTGGTCGCCCAGGCTGGGCGTCTCCTGGCGCTGCTTCTTCGCCCAGGCGGCCCGCACGTCCGGCTTCCCGTAGCTCGGCGCGTAGTCGAAGATCTCGGCGGGCGTGAGGCCGTTGAAGTACTTGTTCACGACCTGCAGGTGCATGGGCGCGCCGTTCTCGGTGGCGATGCCGATGCTGGCGTTCGCGGTCTTGCCCTTCTGCTTCGCCTCGGCGCTCTGGGCGAGGATGCCCTTCGCCGGGAAGAAGAAGCGCTTGCCGCGCGCGGAGAGCAGTTCGAGGACCGCGGGGCAGTCCTTGGCGAGCGCCTCGTTGGCGGCCTGGGCGAGGGGGTGCAGCGGGGCGGGGCTCATCGGCGGCTCCTCTTGTCCTTGGACCCGTGGGCGGGTGTGAGAGGGGGCCGAATTGGTGCACGGCTCGAGTGCCCGGGTCAACCTCCTTGGCGCCGCGGCGCGCGTACCTCCGCTCGGTCGCTTCCTTTTTCTTGGCTCCCCTGCGAGATTCCCCAGAAATCCCAGGCAGCCATGGCCACCCCCAAGAACGAGCCCAGGAAGAGCTTCTACGAAGAGGCGATGGTGGTCTTCCATCGCGCGGCCGACCTCATCTCGATGCACCCGCGCGTGCGGATGGAGCTCGAGGAGCCCGACTTCGAGCACATCTTCTACGTCACCATCGAGACGCGAGACCGGCTCGTACCGCTCGAGGAGAACGAGATCTCGCCTTTCCGCGGGCTCCCCCCCTCCGACGTGAAGGCCGCGGATGCCCTCGAGCCGCTCGCGAACGGCTGGTTCATCCTGCACCGCCGCGCCCTCCTCACGGCCGACCTCCACATGGCGGCCGGCGTCATCAACATCCCCGGCAAGGGCTTCTTCCGGCTGGAGAAGGGCGGGCCGAAGAAGTTCAAGGCCTACCGCATCCAGCACAACCAGGTGCGCGGCCCGTACAAGGGCGGCATCCGCTACCACCCCGCGGTCTCGCTCGACCTCTTCAAGACCCTCGCGGCCGACATGACCTGGAAGACGGCCATCGCGGAGATCCCCTACGGCGGCGCGAAGGGTGGCATCAAGATCGACCCCTTCAACTTCTCGAAGGAGGAGATCGAGCACCTCACGCTGCGCTACGTCTACAAGTTCAAGAGGTTCATGGGGCCGTTCCTCGACATCCCCGCGCCGGACGTCGGCACGAACATGGAGATCATGGCGTACATGATGCGCCAGTTCACAGATGGTGAACGCGAGCACCACAAGATGCGCGGCGTCGTCACCGGCAAGGACGTGCGCATCGGCGGTTCCGAGGGGCGCCTGCGCGCCACGGGCCAGGGCGTCGTCTACTGCATCGAGGAGTGGGCCCGCGAGCGCGAGGTGGACCTCAAGAGCGCCCGCGTGATCATCCAGGGCTTCGGGAACGTGGGTTCCGCGGCCGCCGAGATCCTGGCCGCCATGGGGGCGAAGATCGTCGCGGTGAACGACGCGAACGGCACGGTGCACCGCGACGCCGGCCTCGACGTCCCCGCGCTCGTGCAGCACGTCCACGGGAACCCCCGGAACCTGCGCCGGACCGTGGCGGGCTTCCCCGGCGGCACCGCCATCTCCAAGAACGACTTCTGGGCCATCGATGCCGACATCTGCATCCCTGCCGCCCTGGGCGAGGAGATCAGCGGCGACGTCGCGGAGAGGCTCAAGGTGAAGCTCGTGGCCGAGGCCGCGAACGGCCCCACCACCCGCGACGGCGACCGCGTGCTGCAGGCCCGCAAGATCGATCTCATCCCCGACGTCATCTGCAACGCCGGCGGCGTGACGGTGTCGTACTACGAGTGGCTCCAGAACCAGCGCCTCGAGCACTGGACCGAGGCCGAGGTGAACCGCCGCCTCGAGCAGGCCATCAAGAAGAACTACGCCATCATCCGCGACGTCGCGAGGAACCGACCGCAGCGCACGCCGATCTGGGACTCGCGCCCGTACTGCGTGGGAAAGCCCGTCGACATCCGCACCGCCGCCATGGTGCTCGCGCTGAAGCGCATCGAGGCGCACTACCTGCTGGAGGGGTTCAGCCAGTAGGCATCGTCGAGGCTACGGGCTTCGGGCTGCAGGCTCCAGGAGAAGGTCGGCCGGTGCTGCAGCCTGTAGTCCGTAGCCTGTAGCCTGCCTCTCACGCGTCGTCGCCGCAGATGGCGGCGAGGAGAGGCTCCTTGCGCGCGGCGAGGAGCCGCGCCGCCCGCGGCAGCGAGGCGCGGTAGACGAGCGCGCCGAGGAGCCCGAGGGCCGCGAACCCCGCCGGCAGCAGCCAGGCGCGGTCGAGGCGGATGGCGAGGAGGACGGGCACGGCGAAGAGCCCCGCCCCGGCCGCGAACACCGCCATCCCCGCGAGCACGGAGACGGGCGAGAGGTGGCCGCCGCGCTGCACGGTGTAGGGGGCGGGCCGCGGGTTCACGATGGAGATGACGTTCCCCGCCGCGAGGAAGAACGGGGCCATCCCGGCGTGCAGGCACACCGCCCCGGCGATGGCCCAGCCCGGGGGCGAGCCGCCCACCGCGAACCCGGCGGCGCCGCTCGCGACGAAGAGCGCGAGCGAGAGGAGGTAGGCCGCCGCGTTCTTCGCGACGAGCACGTCGCCCGGATCGACGGGCGCGAGGAACCAGGTGCGCCCTCCGCCGCGCTCCCAGCCGAAGGCGTTGAGCCAGAAGGGCTGCGTGGCGAGGTGGGCGTAGGCCGCGAAGCCGAAGAGCGGCAGCGCACGCACCACCTCGCCCGCCTCCTCCGGGATGAGCGGCGAGACCCTCCAGGCGACGAGCGCCGCGAAGGCCGGGACCACGAGGGCGAGCACCACCGCCACGGGATGGCGGAGGACGTACTTCCCCTCCTTCTCGAGGAGCGGGGCGAGGCGCCCGCGGATGCGCCACCCCGATCCG
>DATDDC010000699.1:0-5344 GCA_036523995.1 Anaeromyxobacter sp. | reverse complement strand
CCCCAGGGGGCCCCAACACGGAGCGCGGCTTCGCCGCGGGCACAGGTCTCGAGCGAGCGGGGGGATCGGGGGGGCGCGAGCCGCGGCGCGCCGCAGGCGCGGCCGCGGCGAGTGTCCCCCCGCTCTAGGGTTTGGCCGTCTGCTCCCCGTAATCCACGCTCCCGAGGAGCTTCCCCGCCTCGTCGTACGTGCTCCACTTGCCGCACTGCGCCCCGCCGCAGTGGCGTCCCTCGGTGCGCGGCTTGCCGGTGGGCCAGTACGAGGCGAACCGGCCGTTCGGGACGCCGGCCTGCCACTCCGACTCCTCCTCCACGCGCCCCGACTCGCGGAAGACGGTCCAGCGGCCGTCCTTGGCGCCGTTCGCGAACCTCCCCTCGCGCGCCTTCGTGCCGTTCCGGTGCCACTCGACGAAGGGGCCGTCGCGTTGACCCTTCGTGAAGACCTCCTCCACCCAGACCTTCCCGTCGTCGTAGTAGACGCGCGCCGGGCCCTCCCGGCGCTTCGCCCCGGGCCTGTCCGCGACGCTCGCCTCGCACCACTCCTCGTAGCCGTCGGGCGGAGCCGCACCGCCGTGCTCGCTTCCCGGCGGGCAGGCGAGGCCCCGCGGCGCCCCCTTCGGCTGCGCGCCGCCGGCTGCGAGCGCCACCGCCACCAGGAGGGCGATCACGCCCCCTCCTCCGGCTTCTCCCCCGGCCTCACGATCCCGTACTTCTCGAGCTTGTAGTAGAGCGCCGACGGCTTGATGCGGAGGAGCCGGGCCGTCTCCGCCTTCACGCCGCGCGCCTTCTCGTAGGCGGCGAGGATGAGCTGCTTCTCCAGATCCTCGAGGATGTCGGTGAGGCTCCGGTCGCCCTGCGGCACCGGCAGGGCCGGCGCGGGCGGGATGCGCCGGAGGCCCTCGGGGAGATCCTCGGGCCGCACCAGCTCGCCCTCCGCGAACACGGTGGCCTGCTCGATGACGTTCTCGAGCTCCCGCACGTTGCCGGGCCAGCGGTGCCGGCGCAGCAGCGCGAGCGCTTCGGGCGCGAAGCCCTTGAAGGCGCGCCCGAGCCGCGGCGCGATGCGCGCGAGGAAGGTGTGCGCAAGCTCCTCCACGTCGCCGGGCCGCTCGCGCAGGGGCGGCAGCGCGATGGGCACGACGTCGAGCCGGTAGTAGAGGTCTTCGCGGAAGCGGCCCGCCTTCGCCATCGCGGCGAGGTCCCGGTTCGTCGCGGAGATGACGCGGACGTCGACCTCGACCGTCTCCTCGCCGCCGACGCGCTCGAACTTCCGCTCCTGCAGGACGCGCAGGAGCTTCACCTGGATGGACGGAGGGATCTCGCCCACCTCGTCGAGGAAGAGCGTGCCCTCGTGGGCGAGCTCGAAGCGGCCGAGCTTCCGCCGGATGGCGCCGGTGAAGGCGCCCTTCTCGTGCCCGAACAGCTCCGACTCGAGGAGGCCCTCCGGAATGGCGGCGCAGGAGATCGAGACGAACGGCTTCTCCCGGCGGGGCGAGCCGTCGTGGACGGCGCGGGCCACGAGCTCCTTCCCCGTGCCGGACTCGCCCAGGACGAGCACCGTCGCGTCGGTGGGGGCCACCTTGCGGATCTGCTCGTGCACGCGCCGCATCGGCTCGGAGCTGCCCACGAGGCCGTGCGGATCGTGCGCGCGGCCGAGGTCCTCCTCGAGCGCCTCGGCGCGGGCGCGCGCGGTGCGGGCGCCGCGCCGCTCGCGGGCGATCTCCACGGCCTTCTCCACGCGGGCCCGGAGCACCTCCGGAGGGAAGGGCTTCTCGATGAAGTCGATGGCGCCCTCGCGCATCGCCTCGACCGCCACCGGGATGGTGCCGTGCGCGGACACGACGAGCACCGTCGCCTCGGCGTCCGCCTCGCGCAGGCGCCGCACGACCTCGATCCCGTCCACCGGGACCATGCGCAGGTCGGTCACGACCACGTCGGCGGGCCGCTTGCGGTAGGCGGCGATCGCCTCGGCGCCGCCGCGCACCCCCTGCACCTCGTGGCCGAGGCGGGTGAGCGAGAGGACCATGCCCTCCCGCAGGGCGTCGTGATCGTCGGCGACGAGGATGCGAGCCATCGGCGCGAGTGTAACCGGAACCGGGGCCTCCTTCCGGGACCTCGCAATTCCGCATGTTTCGGAATGTTTCGCCTCAGGTTTCCCATTTGTCAGGGCCGTCCGGATGGTTAGGTAGGCACGGTGAACCCTCGACCGCCCCTGAACCCCAAGGTGAAGAAGACCAGCTTCAACCTGGCGTACGTCCTCCTGGCCGCCCTGGGGGTGCTCGCCGTGCAGGACTGGTGGGTCCGCTCCCAGGCGGTGGCGACCATCCCGTACAGCGAGTTCCAGAAGGCGGTGCAGGAGAACCGCGTCGCCAAGGTGGTCGTGTCGACCGACCAGATCACCGGCGAGTACAAGGAGCCCATCGCCGGCAAGAAGCGCTTCGTCACGGTGCGCGTCGAGTCCGACCTCGCCACCCAGCTCGGCGAGCACGGCGTCGAGGTGGCGGGCCACCTGCAGAACGAGGTCCTCCCGCTCATCCTCTCGTGGGTCGTCCCCATCGCGCTCTTCTCCGCCATCTGGATGTTCCTGGGACGGCGCATGGCGAAGCAGCTCGGCGGCCCCGGCGGCGGCCTCATGTCCATCGGCAAGTCGAAGGCCAAGGTCTACGTCGAGACCGACACCAAGGTGACCTTCGCCGACGTGGCCGGCGTGGACGAGGCGAAGGACGAGCTCCGCGAGGTGGTGGAGTTCCTCAAGGACCCGAAGGGCCACGGCCGCCTGGGCGCGCGCATGCCGAAGGGCGTGCTGCTCGTCGGCCCGCCCGGCACGGGGAAGACGCTCCTCGCCAAGGCCGTGGCCGGCGAGGCGAGCGTGCCGTTCTTCTCCATCTCCGGCTCGGAGTTCGTGGAGATGTTCGTCGGGGTGGGCGCGGCGCGGGTGCGCGACCTCTTCGAGCAGGCCCGGGCCAAGGCGCCGGCCATCATCTTCATCGACGAGCTCGACGCGCTGGGCCGGGCCCGCGCCTCCATCCCCGGGCTCGGCGGCGGGCACGACGAGAAGGAGCAGACGCTGAACCAGCTCCTCGTGGAGCTCGACGGCTTCGATCCCGCCGCGGGGATCGTGCTCATCGGCGCCACGAACCGGCCCGAGATCCTGGACCCGGCGCTGCTTCGCGCCGGCCGCTTCGACCGGCAGGTGCTCGTGGACCGGCCCGACCGCAAGGGCCGCGAGGACATCCTCGCCGTGCACACGCGCAAGGTGAAGCTCGCGCCCGGGGTGAAGCTCGACCAGGTGGCGGCCCTCACGCCCGGCTTCACCGGCGCCGACCTCGCGAACCTCGTGAACGAGGCGGCGCTCGTCGCCACCCGTCGCAACGGCGACGAGATCCGCATGGAGGACTTCAACGTCGCCATCGAGCGGATCGTGGCCGGCCTGGAGAAGAAGAACCGGCTCCTCAACCCGCGCGAGCGCCAGATCGTGGCGCACCACGAGATGGGCCACGCCATCGTGGCCGCGGCGCTCCCGGGCTCCGACCCGGTGCACAAGATCTCCATCATCCCGCGCGGCATCGGCGCGCTCGGCTACACCATCCAGCGCCCCACCGAGGACCGCTACCTCATGACGCGGGAGGAGCTCGAGAACAAGATGGCCGTGCTCCTCGGCGGCCGCGCCGCCGAGCACGTCGTGTTCGGGCACCTCTCCACCGGCGCCGCCGACGACCTCTCCAAGGCGACCGACATCGCGCGCAGCATGGTGGCGCGCTACGGCATGGGCGGGAAGCTCGGGCCCGTGACGTACGAGTCCGAGCCGAACGGCTTCCTCGCGCAGATGGGCGGGTCGCGGCGGCTCTACGCCGAGGAGACGGCCCGCGAGATCGACGTGGCCGTGCGCGACATCGTGGAGAGCGCCTTCCAGCGCGCCCGCGCGGTCCTCCAGAAGAACCGGCCGCTCCTCGACGAGAGCGCCCGCTCGCTCCTCGAGCGGGAGACGCTCGCGGACGCCGATCTCGCCGCGGTGCTCGGGAAGGTGACGACCGAGGAGCCGCGCATCGCGGCGGCCCGGGCGAGCGGGTCCTGAGCGCCCGGCTGCACGGCGCGGCGACCGGGCCCGGGCAGCGGCCGCCTCGGCCGATCCGGGCGCTCGAAGGCGATGCGCGTCCTTTTCGCACCGCGGCCCTCGACGGAACGGCGCGTCGATGATTCACTCTGCGGCGCGTGCTCCACGACGTCTGGACCGTCACCGCCGCGGCCCTCTCCGTCGCCGTCTCGCTCCTCGCGAGCGCACACGTCGTGCTCCACAAGCGCGACGTCCGCGCCGCGCTCGGGTGGATCGGCTTCATCTGGCTCGCGCCGGTCGTGGGCGCGGGCGCCTACCTCGTCCTCGGCGTGAACCGCATCCGCCGCCGGGCGGCGGCCCTCCGCCCGCCGGAGGTCCGCGCCCGCGTCCCCGACGAGCTCAGGCCCCCTCCGCCCGAGCTCCCGCCCGCTGCCGAGCACCTCCGCTCGCTCGTCGCCCTCGCGGACGGCGTGGTGCGAAAGCCGCTCGTGGCGGGGAACGCGGTCGCGCTCCTCCCCGGCGGCGCCCTCGCCTACGAGGCCATGCGGGAGGCCATCGACCGGGCGGAGCGCTCCGTCACGCTCTGCACCTACATCTTCGACGCCGGCCGGGCGGGCCACGCCATCGCGGACGCGCTCTCCCGCGCGCACGGGCGCGGGGCCCAGGTGCGGGTCCTCATCGACGCGGTGGGCGTGCGCTACGGTTGGCCGCCCATGCACCGGCGGCTCCGCAGGGAGGGTGTGCCGACCGAGCTCTTCCTGCCGCGCTTCACCCGCTTCACGCCGGGCTGGCTGCCCTTCGTAAATCTGAGAAACCACCGGAAGGTGCTGGTCGTGGACGGGAAGGTGGGCTTCACGGGCGGCATGAACATCCGGGACGACTTCCTGCCCCCGCCGGGCAAGGGCTACATGGACCTCCAGGCGCGGCTCGACGGTCCCATCGTCGAGCACCTCCAGAGCGCCTTCGCCGAGGACTGGCTCTTCACCACCGGTGAGTCGCTCGAGGGCGGCGCGTTCTTCCCGCCGCTCCAGGCGGCGGGGCCGGTGCTCGCCCGCGGCATCCCCGACGGCCCGGACGAGGACTTCGAGACGCTGCGCTGGATCCTCCTCGGCGCGCTCGCCACGGCGCGCGAGCGGGTGCGCATCGTCACGCCCTACTTCCTGCCCGACGCCGCCCTGGTCACGGCCATCGACGTCGCGGTGCTGCGCGGCATCCAGGTGGACGTGGTCCTGCCCGAGCGCGGCAACCTCCCCATGATCCAGTGGGCGCAGGACGCACAGCTCTGGCAGGT
>DATDDC010000698.1:0-3193 GCA_036523995.1 Anaeromyxobacter sp. | reverse complement strand
GGGCACGGCCCGGCGCGGCGTCACCTTGCCGGGCACGAGCTGCCTGCGCCCCGGCCGGACGACCGCGCCGCCCGGCGTGCGGGCCTCGTCCGAGTCGAGGTGGCACTTCTTGTACTTCTGACCGCTCCCGCACCAGCAGGGATCGTTCCGGCCGGGCCTGGCGCGGGAGACCTCGAGGTCGTTCACGGCCGGGATCTAAGGGATTCCCCCCGCTCCGGCAACAGGGCGCCCGACCGCGCGCACGCGTCGAGGCCGCGGCGCGCACCGCTCGCGCGCGCCTCGGCTCGAGCTACCGCCGGCGGATGCGGCCGTCGTCCCCCGTCAGATGGGCGCGGGCCGCCTCGCCTCCCCTGCCGTCCTTCGCTCAGCCGAAGCAGCCGGGCCGCGGGGCGCGGGGCCCGCCCGAGGACGGATGCGTGGTGCCGGCGTAGCGGGCGACGAGCGACTCGGCGAGCGCGTGGAACCGCTCGTGCTCGCCCGAGCCCGTCTTCTCCGCCTCGAAGCGCTCGCAGTCCTCGCTCACGCGCTCGAGCACCTCGGGCGGCAGGTGCTGCTCCGCCATGGGATAGAGGACGCCGTCCTCCTTCTGGATGTGCGAGCGGAGCAGGTCCGAGAAGCCGAACGACGCGTTCGCGATCTCCTGGCGGTCCGCATCGCTCCACGGCGCGAGCTGCTCGGCGAACGCCTTCAGCGAGCCCACGAGCGCCCGGCCCTCGTCGTGCTCGTGGAGCATCACGGCGATGGGGCCGCCGTGGCGCGGGAAGCCGTGCTGGACCATCGCCTCGAAGAGGACGCCCTCCTCCTTGCCGTGGTGGCAGGCATCCGCGAACCCGCGGATGAACTCGACGAAGCGCCCGAGCTCCTCCTTCTCCGTCGCGCCCTTCCGGCGGACCTCGTCGGCGAACGCCACGAGCGCGTCGAGGACGCCCTCGATCACGCGGTGCTCGTTCATGAGGGTCTCGATGGCATCCATGGCTTCCTCGTTCCCGGCCGTGCCGGCGTTGTGGTGCCCACGCGTGACATTGAGCAAGAGCGGTGCCTGAACGTACCCGCCCGACACCGTTCAGCTTCTACGCCCAGGTCGATACGCCGCACCGAGATCTGGTTGAACTCGCCACCGATATTTGGGTACATACCGGCCCATGGTCGGCCATTCCCTTCCGGTCCTCGTCCCGCCGCCGCCGGGGCAGGACGACGCGCATCGCCGCATCGTCGAGGACGCCATCGCGGCGGTGCTCTCCACGGTGGACCTCGCCTCCGTGCTCGACCGCACCGGCCAGCTCCTCCGCCGCCACTTCGGCGAGACGCGCGTGGCCATCAACCGCATCTCCGCTTCGGACCCGTCGCGCGCGGAGGTGGTGCTGGTCTCCGATCCCCGGAACCCCTCCGTGGACCTCGGCACGACCTTCCCGCTGGCGGGCTCCGCCTCGGGAAAGGCGCTCCAGGACCGAAAGCCCGCCATCGTCGATCCGCTGCAGCCCAGGGCGCCTCGCTTCCGCGAGGAGCCGATCCTCGCGGCGTACGGATACGGCTCGCTCGTCTCGTTCCCGCTCGTGTTCGAGAACGAGGTGCTCGGGACCCTCGACATCGCCCACCCGCCGCGCGAAGGGCTCCTCGCGTGCTGCTTCGAGGTGGCGCGGCAGGTGGCGCACCTCGTCGCCATCGCGCTCCACAACAGCCTCATGGTGGACGAGGTCCGCCGGCTGAACCGGCTGCTCGGCAAGGAGAACCAGCTCCTCAAGGAGGAGATCCGCCAGATCAAGCGGGAGGCCCGCTACGTGGCCGAGAGCCCGGCCATGAAGGCGCTCCTCGAGCGGATCCGGCTCGTCGCACCGGCCGCCACCACCGTCCTCGTGCGCGGCGACACGGGCACGGGGAAGGAGGGGCTCGCGCGGATGGTCCACGAGTTCAGCGGGCGCTTCAACGCGCCGTTCGTGCCCGTGAACCTCGGCGCCATCCCCGAGGGCCTCATCGAGAGCGAGCTCTTCGGGCACGAGAAGGGCGCCTTCACCGGCGCCCACCGGCGCAGGGCGGGCCGCTTCGAGCAGGCCGACGGCGGGACGATCTTCCTCGACGAGGTGGGCGACGCGCCGCCGTCGGTGCAGGTGCGGCTCCTGCGCGTATTGCAGGAGCGCGTCATCGAGCGGGTGGGCGGCACCGAGCCCATCTCCGTCGACGTCCGCGTCGTGGCGGCGACGAACCGCGACCTCGAGGAGATGGTGGCGCGCGGGACCTTCCGCGCGGACCTCTACTATCGCCTCGCGGTGTTCCCGGTGGAGCTGCCGCCCCTGCGCGAGCGCCGCGAGGAGATCCGTCCGCTCGTCACCCATTTCCTCGCCCGGCACGCCGCGGCCATGAACCGCCGCCCGCCGCGCGTCCCCGAGGACGTCTGGCTCGCCCTGGAGGCGCACGACTGGCCCGGCAACGTCCGCGAGCTCGAGAACTTCCTGCAGCGCGCCCTCATCCTGTCGCCCGGCCCGGATCTCGCCCTGCCGGATCTGCCGGTCGGGCTCCCGCGGCCCGCCGCCGCCGCGCCGGCCGCGGAGCCGTCGGCCGTGCCGCGCCGCTTCGATGACGAGGTGCGCGCGCTCATCGAGCGCGCGCTCGAGCACGCGGGGGGAAGGGTGTACGGGCCGAACGGCGCCGCGGCGCTCCTCGGGCTCCGGCCCACGACGCTCCAGGGCAAGATGAAGAAGTACCGCGTGCGCGCGGGCAAGAGCGGCATCACGGCGTGATCGCGCGCGGGCGCGCGGGTGCCACCTGCCCGCACACCTGCCTCCGGCGGGCCCTTCCCCCGTCCCCCGCCCGCGGTACAATCCCGGCACTTTCACTCGGAGGCATTCATGCGCCGCGCCCTCGCGTCCGCCGTCGCCGTCCTCTCGCTCAGCGCCTGCGTCACCCAGGGCACCTTCGACAAGAAGGTCGCCGAGGCGAACAAGTTCCGCCAGGACTGGGAGGACGAGGTCGCGAAGCGCGCCGTCCTGGAGGAGAAGATCAAGGACATGCAGGGCCAGCTCGACACGCTCACCGCCGACGTCGTGTCGCTGAAGGAGAAGATCCGCTCCGACGAGGGGAGCCTCACCACGAAGGAGGGCGAGCTCCGCGCCGCGCGCGACCGCCTCGCCGAGCTGCAGGCGCTCGTGGACGAGCTCTCCAAGTCCAAGAAGAAGCTCGAGGCCGCCAAGGCGGAGCT
>DATDDC010000697.1:0-2017 GCA_036523995.1 Anaeromyxobacter sp. | reverse complement strand
CGCTGCTGAGCCCCGGAGGTCACGATCGACTTCCCCACGAGATACGTGCGGTCGAGCACGTTCTCGACGGCGAGGAACAGATCGAAACGCGGGCTCATGTGCCAGCTCGCGAAGAGATCGACGAGATAGGCGTCTCCCATGAGGAGGGCGTTCTGGTCGTCCTCGTACTGCTTCCCGAGGTAGCGGACCTGAGCGCTCGCGGTGAGGAATCGCGGATCCGCGTAGGCGATCGAGGCGCTCGCCAGGTTCACCGGGTCCTGCGGCAGCCGCTTGCCCACGAGGAGCGGCTGGCCGGGCGCGTCGGTGATCTCGTTCTCGGCATGGGTGTAGGAAGCGCCGAGCGACCACCGGCGCAGGAAGGCCCAGGAGGCGGACGCCTCGACGCCGCGGATCCGCGCCGTGCCGAGGTTCATGCGCTGGCGCAGGTTCGCCCCGAAGCCGATGGGGCAGATCCCCTGCGACGAGCACGTCACGTTCGTGATGGGATCGTCGATCTCGTTCCAGAAGCCGGTGACCCTCGTCACGACGCCGGCCAGGCCGAGGTCGAAGCCCGCCTCGGCGCCGCGAAGCGTCTCGGGCCCGAGGCTCGCGTTCGCCTCCGTCCGCGTCGGCCCGACCTGGAACGGCCGGTACAGCTCGTCGAGCGTGGGCGCGCGGAAGGAGCGGTAGGCGGCGGCGCGGAACGCGAGCCACTCCGAGGCTCGAACGCGCAGCCCCGCCTTCGGGCTGAACGCGTCGCTGGCCCTGTCGGGAATGCTGGGAACGTCGTTCGCGGTGGGGACGCCGCTGCCGTTGAACTCGCGGCTGCTCGCGGCGACGTTCTGCCAGCGGTCGTAGCGCACGGCGAGGTTGACGGCGATCCGGGAGGTGACGTCGTAGTTGTCCTGCACGAACGCGCCGTAGAGCCACTGCTGCCCCTTCGCGTCGCGCAGCCCCGGGGTCGGCGCGAGGAGGTTCTCCCGGGTCTCGCCCGCGATCCAGCGGCCGTCCGCGCCGACGTTCAGGGTGTGGGTGCCGCCGAGGGCGAGCGGCCGGCTCGTCCAGAGCAGGCTCGACCCCAGGTCGTCGGTGGGGACGTACTGGTGCGCCGACTGGACCTCGCTGTCGCGGAAGAAGGCCGCCCGGGTGCGGTTCTGCTGGAACTCGCCGGTGTGGCCGAACAGGGCGAGGTCGAATCTCCCGGCCTGCGCCGGAGCCCAGCGGGCGGTGCCGGCGCACTCGAACCGCCGCGCCATCGCCGTCGTGTACTGGGTGCCGGCGTTCAGGTCCTCCCAGAAGAAGCCGCCGCGCAGCCCGAAGGAGAGGTCCTGCGTCGCGTCGGTCTCGAGCCTCGCCCTCAGCGCAGCATGCTTGCTCGGCGTGTCTCCGTCGATGGAGCCCCTGGAGTAGGTCGCCATGACCGGATAGCCCTGCGAGCTCAGGAACTCGCCTTCCACGGAGGAGCGGAAGGGCCCGCTCCGGTCCATCGCCTGCGCGCCGACGAGGGCCGTCCCCATCGTGCCTGCCTCCGAGGTGACCTCGATCTGCCTATCCCCGATGGGCCGCGACAGGACCTGGACGACGCCTCCCAGCGCGTAGTTGCCGTAGAGCGCCGAGCCGCCGCCCGGAACGACCTCGATGCTCTCGATCCCGGCGCGGGGCATGGAGCGCCACGCCACCCAGCCCCCGAAGGGATCGTTCACGGGTATCCCGTCCATGAGGACGAGCGTGCGCGAGACGGCCGACGTCCCCACGCCGCGGAGCTTCACGCCCTGCGAGCTCGGGTCCGCGGCGATGCTGCTCGAGCGGCGGAAGAGCCCGAAGGACGGGTCCATGCGCAGGAGCTCGTCCACCGTCTTCGTGGCGCTTTGCTCGATGTCCGCGCGGGAGACGAGCTTCACCGCGACCGGGAGGCTCGCGATGGGGCGCGGGCTGCGCGTGGCGGTGACGACGATCTCCTCGCCGGCTTCGGGGCGGGCGCGGGCCGCCGCGTCGACCTTCGCCGGAGCCTTCGCCGCGTCGGCCTTCGCCGCGGCCG
>DATDDC010000696.1:0-12847 GCA_036523995.1 Anaeromyxobacter sp. | reverse complement strand
GGGAGTACATGCCGGTCACCTGGACCGTGAACTTGTCCGCGACCGCGTACCCGGCGCCGAGCGTGAAGTGGTGCTCGGCCACCGCCGGGAAGACCAGGTTCTCGAAGGCGCGGCTCCTGTCGAGCGGCATGGCGCCGTAGTCGTAGCCCGCCCGCACGTCGAGGCCCTTCATCGGCGTGAGCTGCGCGCCGACCTTCAGGATCCACTGGTCTTTCCAGCTCATGTCGAACGCCTGCGAGCCGGCGTCGTTCTTCGCGTACTTGGGCAGGTTCTTCCCCATCGTGTCCGCCCAGTTGATCCACTGGACGTCGGCGGCGAGGAGGAGCATCCCCATGGGGCGGACCGAGGCGCCGAGGGTGGCCACCTGCGGCTGATCGAAGGTGAGGTCGTCCTTGCCGCCCGGCACGTTGAACGAGAAGTCCTGGAACCAGCTCCTCGTCTCGTAGGCGGCGCCCACGGAGATCATCGGGGAGAGCTTCGCCTGGACACCCACCGTGGCCCCCGCTCCCCACGAGGTCGCCGTGCTGTGCTTCGCCTGACCGGTGGCGGCGGCGACGTCGTACTCCATCTGCGCCATCATCACGTTCACCGCCAGCCCGAAGCTGAGCATGTCGTTGAGCTTGTAGGCCACGCCCGGCGCGAGCCGCGCGTTCATGTACGAGGTGAGCGACTTGCTCAGGTAGAGGTTCGTCGGGTAGTCGACGCCCATGCCCGAGACGGCGAACACGCCCAGGCCGGCCGAGAGCTGATCGCTCAGGGGACGGACGTAGGCGACGGCCGGGATGGGCGAGCCGCCCCGGTCCGAGTCGATGGTGGCGCCGTTCGAGGCGATCATCGAGGGCGGAAAGGGCGGCGGCAGCGGTGTGCCCGTGGCGGTGTAGCTCACGTTGGGCTTGAAGTAGCCGACCCCGACGTCGAGGCGGCTGCCCAGGTCGGCGATGCCGGCCGGGTTCGAGGCGATGGAGCTCGCGTCGAGCGTCGCGCCGACGCCGACCCCGCCCATCGAGTTCTGCACCGGGCCGAAGCCGATCATGCGCATGCCGTTCGTGGCCAGCGCAGGCGACGCGAAGCCCAGACACGCTACGACGAAGAGTGCTCCGATCTTCCTCATGTGGTCCCTCCAGCTCGTTTGGAAGCTGCCCCGTCCCCGTGCGACGGAATGCCGCGTTTCCCTGGCTCGGCGTCCGCCACACGGACTCCGCTTGCTCGTGGCGTGCCTCGTGCTGGAGGCGGGACGAATCGGGGGGTTACGCGGCGATGGCGAAGAGCCGGACACGAAACGTTGCATCCTTTCGCGACGGGCCGTCTCACACGAAGCAGGACGTCTCAGGTGCCCTCGCCATGAAAGACCGCCTCCCCATCGCGGACCGCAACGCCGCCTTCGCGGCCGTCAACGCCGCCTTCGGCTCCCTCGGCCGCATCTGCATGGCGCTCGACGGAGACTTCCGCGCGCGCCACGTGTCGGAGCTGCTCGACACCATCCTCGGCGCAGGTGCGGCCTCGCGCATGCTCGGCAAGCCCGTCGAGGAAGTGCTGGGGCCCGAGCTGTTCGGCCCCACTGGAACGCTCCGGCAGGCCCTGGTCGCGGGCGAGAAGCGCGAGGGGTGGCGCGCGTTCCTCCGCACGCCGAGCGGGGTGGGGCGGCTGCTCTCCGTGACCGCGGCGAGGCTCCACCACGACCAGTACGGCGTGTGCGATCCTGAGGCCACGTACCTCATCGTGATCCGGCCGGCGGACGAGGAGGCGGTCGCCGCCACCGGGCCCATCGCCGGGTTCGGCGTGATCGGTCGGTCCCAGGCGATGGGGCGCGTGTTCCGGCTCATCGAGACGCTGCAGCTCAGCGAGGCGACGGTCCTCGTCACCGGCGAGAGCGGGACCGGCAAGGAGGTGACGGCGCGCATGATCCACGCGCACTCCCCTCGCCGGAACGGGGCGTTCGTCGCGGTGAACGTGGCGGCGCTGCCGGGCGAGCTCCTCGAGACGGAGCTCTTCGGCCACGTGCGCGGGTCGTTCACGGGAGCGACGAAGGATCGGATGGGGCGGTTCGAGGCGGCCTCCGACGGAACGCTCTTCCTCGACGAGGTGGGCGACCTGCCGCTCCACCTCCAGGTGAAGCTCCTGCGGGTGCTGCAGGAGCACACCTACGAGCGCGTGGGCGACAACGAGACGCGCCGCACCAACGCGCGGATCATCGCCGCCACGCACCGCGATCTCCGCCGCGCCGTCGCGGAGGGAAACTTCCGCGAGGACCTCTACTACCGGCTCCGGGTCTTCCCCATCGAGCTGCCGCCGCTGCGCGAGCGCCGCGAGGACATCGAGCCCATCGCGCGGCTCCTCCTCTCCCGCGTCGGAGCGCGGACCGGCCGCGCGCTCCATTTCTCGCCGGACGCGCTGCGCGTGCTCCTCTCCCACGACTGGCCCGGCAACGTCCGCGAGCTCGAGAACGCGCTCGAGTTCGCCGCCACCGTGTGCCAGGGGCAGACGCTCCAGCCGGAGGACCTGCCGCCCGAGGTGCTCACGAACGCGTCACCCCGCGGCCCGGAGGAACGGCGTGCGCCCGAGCGGCACGCCGCGCCGCCCGCCGAGGAGGATGGCGGAGAGGTCACCGCGCTCCGGACGGCCCTCGAGGCGCACCGCTGGAACCGCGTCGCGACGGCGCGGGCGCTCGGGATGAGCCGGAGCACGCTCTGGCGGAGGATGCGCGCGCTCGGGCTCGATTGAGCGAGCGGCGATCCTCCCCCGTCCCCGCGCCGTTCGCCGCCCCGCGGGCCCTCGGCCGGCGCCGCTTTCATGGCCTGCGCGCACGCGAAGTTCACGGGCGAGCCGGGCGTGTGCCTCGCCACCTCCGGGCCGGGCGCCATCCACCTCCTGAACCGCCTCTACGACGCGAGGATGGACCACCAGCCCGTGGCCTCCGTCGTGGGCCAGTCGGACCGGGCTCGAATTCGCTCTTCCCTTCGAGCCCCATCGTGTGAGAATCCCGGCCGTCGATGTTCTCCGCCACGCCGGCCTCGCCCCAGGGCGATCGGCTCCGGTCCTGGATCCGCAGATCGCCCGCGACGGCGGCGCTCGTCGGCGCCTGCATCGCGGTGTTCGTGGCCACCGGGTTCGACCCGGACGGCCGCATCTTCGAGGCGTTCGCGAAGATCGACGAGCGCGTCCGGGCAGGCGAGATCTGGCGCCTCTTCACGGCGAGCTTCCTGCACGCCGGGATCGTCCACCTCTGGGTCAACGCGGCGTCGCTCGCCTCCATCGGGCCGCCCCTCGAGCGCGCCTACGGGCGGCTGAAGTACGCCGTCGTGTTCCTCGCTGGGGGCGCCGTGGGGATGGCGGCGAGCGTGCTGCTCGTCCCGAATCCCTCCGTGGGGGCGTCGGCGGGCGTGTTCGCGCTGCTCGGGGCGCTCGCCGCGTACGCCCTGCGCTTCCGCGGCCGGCTCGCGCCCAGCGTTCGGAGAGCGCTCATCGTGCGCGTGCTCGTGATCGCGGGCGTCAACCTCGGCTTCGGCCTCCTCGTCCGCTTCGTCGACAACGCGGCGCACGTGGGCGGGCTCGCAGGCGGATTCGCGATCGCCGTCCTGCTGAACCCGAAGGGCAGCCTCTTCGATCCCGCGATGACGCGGGGTCCCACGCCTCCACCGCGGCCACCCCCGGCGCCATGAGCGGGCGCGGCGCCCCGCTACCGGCGCCGCTCCGCCTGCTTCGCCGACAGCCGCAGCGCCTCCTCCGCCGTGTGGCAGACGCGCGGCCCGTCCTGGTAGGCCGCCACCTTCACGGCGGGGTACTGCCGCACGCGGCGCAGGATCTCCTCGGCGCGATCCGCCAGGAGGGCCTCGCAGCGCTCGTAGACGCCGCCCTCCTCCTCGAGCGCGTTGTGCGGGCCGAGGATCTTGCGGATCTCGAGCCCCAGCTCCCGGGTGGGCTGCGCGACGAGGAGCGCCGCCAGGGCGCCGTGCTCGACGTGGAGCTGCCGCTCCTCGGGCATGGGCTCGCCTCCCCGCGCCTCCCGCGCGCCGGCCAGGAGGATCTTCTCCTCGATGGCGATGTGGCGGAGGAGCGCCTCCCGGAAGTCGTCGTAGGCGCGGCGGTCCACCTCGCCGGGCCTCGCCAGCGCGCCCGAGAGGAGCGCGTCGAGCACGAGGTGCTCGGCAGCGAGCAGCTTCACGATGGGTCCGGGCTCGGCCGCGGGCACGAGCGGCTCCGCGGTTCCGCGGCGCGCCCGGATCTCCTTCACCACCTCGGCGTCGGCGCGCGGATCGAGGAGCCGGCGCACGGCGGGGAAGATGATCTCCTCCTCGCGCCGGAGGTGCGCCGCGAAGTGGCGTTCCAGCTCCGCCGCGGGCCCGCCGATCGACGCGGCCAGCTCGCCGTGCCGCTCCGGCTCCCGCGCGAGCGCCTCGCACGCCTCGACGAGGTCGCGCATGGGTCGCTCGTGCTCCGCGTGCTCCCGGAGCATCGCCTCGAGCTCCACGTCGACGGCCGGCTCGCGGCCGCGGAGCCGCGGCAGGATCGACCGCTCCTCGTCCTGGGCGTGGAGCGGCAGCGCCTGCGTGAAGTAGCGGGAGACGCGGCCCGCCGCCTGCCGGAGCTCGTCCCGATCGGCCGCGCCCGCCTCGGCGATCCGGCGCGCCATCGCCAGGAAGGCGCGGATGCGCTCGTGGCACTCGAGGAGCAGGGCCACGGCGTCGCCGGCGGCGGGCGGCCTTCCGATGTTCGTGAGCATGGTGCCTCCTCACCGTCCGGTTGCGAACCACCTGCCAGCGCCCGCGGGTCCGGATTTCGCGGGGTTGCGCCGCGACGCCCGTGCCGGCACCCAACTGCCGGTGCGCCCTCCACCGAAAAACGGTGGCCCCGCCCGGATCGAGCGTTCCCGTCGCGAGCCCGTTCGACCGGGCTCCGGATGCCGGTCGGCCCACGATGCGCCCCGCCGAACCCGGACCCGCTCCTCCGCCGACCTTCCTCTCCACGGGGATCGACTCGCCGGCGACCGAGCGGCACGACGGCGAGGAGCGCAGCGAGGGGCACGTTCACGGGGAGCGCGCATGCGCGAGACGGCCGCGCGTCCGAGACGGCGTGGCCGGCGCGCCCGAGCGCGGGTCTTCGTTAGCCGCAGTCTGACGAGGGAGGCAGGTCCTCCCAAGAGGGCAAGCGCATGTACCACCAGAACTACAACCCCTTCGGGAACGCCTTCCTCTCCACGCTGGTCGCCGCCATCCCCATCCTGGTGCTGCTGTACTTCATCGCGCTCCACCCGCACCGCGACGCGGCGGGACGACGGCATCTGGGCGTGAAGGCCCAGTACGCCGCGTTCTGCGGCGTGGTCGCCGCGTTCGTCGTCTCCTGCCTCGCCTTCGGGATGCCGCTCGCCTCGGCGATCTCGGCGTTCGCGCTGGGCTCGCTCTCGGGCTTCCTCGGCATCATCTGGATCGTGCTCGCGGCGATGTTCCTCTACACGATCACGGTCGTCACCGGGAAGTTCGAGATCGTGAAGGAGTCGATCGTCCACATCTCCTTCGATCGCCGCCTCCAGGTCCTGCTCATCGCCTTCTCGTTCGGCGCCATCATCGAGGGGACGAGCGGGTTCGGGACGCCGGTGGCCATCGCCGGCGCCGTCATGGTGGGCCTCGGCTTCCCGCCGTTCCAGTCCGCCGTGCTGAACCTGCTCGCCAACACGGCCCCCGTGGCGTACGGCGCCATCGGCACGCCCATCGTCACGCTCGCGGCGGTGAGCGGGCTCGATCAGCTCACCCTCTCCACGATGGTGGGCCACCAGCTCCCCTTTGTCTCGCTCCTCGTGCCGTTCTGGCTCGTCGTGACGTTCGTGAAGATGGAGGGCGGCACCTGGAAGGAAGCGTTCGAGGTGTGGCCGGCGGCGCTCGTCTCCGGCGCCTCCTTCGCGCTCATGCAGTTCCTCGCGTCGAGCAGCGCCGAGCTCCACCTCGCGACCGACGTCTGGTCGGGGCTGTTCTCGGTGGCGTGCACGGCGCTCTTCCTCCGCTTCGTGTGGCACCCGAAGTCCCGCTTCCTCCTCCGGAGCGAGCGCGAGACGGCGAAGGCCAAGGCGGTGAGCGTCGGCGCGGCCGCGGCGCGCGGCGAGTACGCGTACCCGTACACCCTGAGGCAGACCGTCTACGCGTGGGTTCCGTGGGCCATCCTCGTCGGCGCGTGCGCCCTCTGGGGCTCGCCCGAGTTCAAGAAGCTCCTGAACAACCTCTTCTCGAGCGTCACCTTCTCGACCTCGTTCCTCGGCTCGAAGCTCTCGGGCAGCCTCTCCCTGCCGGCCTGGCAGATGCCGCACCTTCACCTGCTCGTGCAGCGCTCGCCGCCGGTCGCGCCCCTGAACGCGAAGCCGGAGGCCGCCATCTTCACCATCAACTGGCTCTCCGCCGCGGGCACGGGCGTATTCGTGGCAGCGCTCCTCTCCGGCCTCGTGCTCCGGCTCAGCTGGGCGCAGTGGAAGGAGGCCTTCGTCCGGACCGCGAGGCGCATGAAGATCCCCGTGCTCGTGATCGGCCAGGTGCTCGGCCTCGGGTTCCTCACCCGCTACGCCGGGACGGACGCGGTGCTGGGGCTGGCCTTCACGTCGGCGGGGGTCATGTATCCCTTCTTCGCGTCGTACCTGGGCTGGCTGGGCGTGTTCCTCACCGGCTCGGACACGGCGTCGAACGCGCTCTTCGGCAGCCTGCAAAGGATCACCGCGCAGCAGCTCCACCTCAACGAGGTCCTCATCACCGCCACCAACTCCACGGGCGGCGTCATGGGCAAGATGATCGACGCACAGTCGATCATGGTCGCGTGCGCCGCGTGCTATGACGATCCCGAGGAGCGCGCGCACGCGCTCGGGCCGATCTTCCGGCGCGTGTGGTGGCACTCGGTGGCGGGCGCCGCCGTCATCGGCATCATCGCCCTGCTGCAGGCCTACGTCTTCACCGGAGCCATCCCCAGCCTGCCCGTGAAGTGAAGCCGCGCCGGCCTCGGCGAGGCGGCGGCGATCGAGCCGGGGCGACGGGCGCTCCGCGGCGCCGCCGCGGGCGGCCATCGGGGTCCCGCGCGGCCCGGGCCGCGATTTTCGTTGATCCATCGAGCATTCCCACGAGAATGACGCGGGTCCGCCCGAGCGGCGCATGAACGTCCCGTTCCAGTCCTTCTTCGGCGCCGCCAGCGCGTTCCTCGAGCGCTCCCGGCGCGTGCGCCTCATCGACGTCGTGCTCCTCGCCGCGATCGTCGCGACCGCGTTCGGCCTCGTCCGCCTCGCCGCGGAGTGGACGGGCGAGTACCGGCCGGCCGTGGAGATCGACCTCTCCATCGCCGCGCTGCCGCGGTACGCGCTCCTCTCGCTCTCCCGCGGGCTCGCCGCCTACGCGCTCTCGCTCGCCTTCACGCTGGGTTATGGCTACTGGGCGGCGAAGGACCGGACGGCGGAGCGCATCCTCATCCCCCTCCTCGACATCCTCCAGAGCATCCCCGTGCTGGGCTTCATGCCCGGCCTCGTGCTCGCGCTCGTCGCCGTCTTCCCTCGCACCAACGTCGGCCTGGAGCTCGCCGCCATCCTCCTCATCTTCACGGGCCAGGCCTGGAACATGACGTTCAGCTACTACTACTCGCTCCGATCCATCCCGCCGGACCTCGGCGAGGTGGGCTCGGTGTACCAGTTCGGCCCGTGGCTCCGGCTACGCTGGATCGAGCTGCCCGCCGCGGCGATCGGGCTCGTGTGGAACAGCATGATGAGCATGGCCGGAGGGTGGTTCTTCCTCATGGTGAGCGAGGCGTTCGTCATGGGGCAGCACGACTTCCGGCTGCCGGGGCTGGGGTCGTACATGAGCGTCGCGGCGGCGCACGGCGACCGCGGCGCCATGCTCGCGAGCGTCGTCACCATGGTCATCCTCATCGTGCTGCTCGATCAGCTCCTGTGGCGGCCCGTGGTGGTCTGGGCGCAGAAGTTCCGGATGGAGGAGAGCGGCCAGGCCGAGGCGATGGAGTCCTGGTTCTACGAGCTGCTCCGGCACTCGCGCCTCGCCACGTCGCTCGGCCGCCTCCAGGAGCGGACGTTCGTGCGCGCCCGCCACCGGAGGCCCAAGCGCGCCGCGAGCGGCCGCGCCAGCCGGGTGGCGACGCTCCTGCTCCTCGCCCTCCTCGTGGCGGCGCTGGCCTGGGGCACGGCGGGGATGGTGCGGCTCCTCGCCGGCGTGGGCGCCGCGGGGTGGTGGAGGATCGTGAGCGCCGCCGCGCTGACGCTCGTCCGGGTGCTCGCGGCCGTGGCGCTCGGGACGCTCTGGACGCTGCCGGCGGGGATCGCCATCGGGCTCTCGCCCAGGCTCTCGCGCGTCCTCCAGCCCGTCGTCCAGGTGGTGGCGTCCTTTCCCGCGCCCATGCTGTTTCCCGCCGTCGTGCTGGGCCTCAAGGCCCTCGGCATCTCGCTCGGGATCGGTAGCGTGGTCCTCATGCTGCTGGGAACCCAGTGGTACGTCCTCTTCAACGTCGTGGCCGGCGCGACCTCGATCCCGGCCGACCTGCGCGAGGCCGCGAGCGTCTTCCGCCTCTCGACCTGGCAGAGGTTCCGCACGCTCTACTTTCCGGCGGTGTTCACGTACCTCGTCACGGGATGGGTCACGGCGGCGGGCGGCGCGTGGAACGCCAGCATCGTCTCCGAGTACATGTCGTTCGGCGGAGACGTCCTCACTGCCCGCGGTCTCGGCTCGACCATCACCTTGGCGGCGGCGGACGGCAACTTCCCCATGCTGGGCGCCTCCGTGGCGGTGATGGCCCTCGTCGTGGTCGGCTTCAACCGCCTCGTCTGGCGGCGGCTTCACGCGCTCGGCGAGGAGCGCTTCTCGCTCTCGCGCTAGAGGGGCCCGATGGCCGAACCCACCAACCCCATCCTCGAGCTGCGCGGCGTGTCGATGGACTTCCCCCAGCCTCGCGGCGCGCCGCGGCGCGTCCTCGAGGGCATCGACGTCGCCATCTACCCGGAGGAGGTCGTCGCGCTCCTCGGTCCCTCGGGCTGCGGCAAGTCCACCATCCTCCGCATCCTGGCCGGGCTCACGCGGCCGACGAAGGGCGAGGTCCGCTACCGCGGCGAGCCGGTCTCCGGCATCAACCCCCACATCGCCTTCGTGTTCCAGAGCTTCGCGCTCTTCCCGTGGATGACGGTGCAGGAGAACATCGAGGCGGTGCTCGTCGCGCTCGGCACCTCTCCGGAGGAGACGAAGGCCCGCACGGCACGGGTGATCCGGCTCGTCGGCCTCGCCGGCTCCGAGGAGGCCTATCCGCGAGAGCTGTCGGGCGGCATGAAGCAGCGCGTGGGGATGGCGCGCGCGCTCTCGCTCGAGCCCGAGCTCCTCTTCATGGACGAGCCCTTCAGCCAGGTGGACGCCCTCACCGCGGAGAGCCTCCGCGCCGAGGTCCTCGACATCTGGGCGGTGAAGGAGCAGAACCCGCGCTCCATCCTGATGGTCAGCCACGACATCAAGGAGGTCGTCTACATGGCCGACCGGGTGGTCGTGCTCGACGCGAACCCGGGCCGCGTCCGGACCGTCATCCGGAACGACCTGCCGCGCCCGCGCGACTACCGCTCCGCCGGGCTCCAGGCGATGGTCGACCGCCTCCACGACATCATCACCGGCATGGAGATGCCCGACGTGGCGGCGCCGGCCGCGGTGACGTTCGAGCCCATCCCGGACGCCGGCGCGGGCGAGGTGCTCGGCCTGCTCGAGTACCTCGACGCCCGCCGCGGCCGCGAGGACGTCTTCCGTATCGCGGCGGAGACCGACCGCGAGTTCGGCGCGCTCATCTCGGTCGTGAACGCCGCCGAGCTCCTCGATTTCGTCACGACGCCCAAGCGGACGGTCGTGCTCGCGCCGCTCGGAGAGAAGTTCGTGCGCGCGGATCTCTCCCACCGCAAGGTGATCTGGCGCGATCAGATCCTGGAGCTGAAGCTCTTCCAGCAGGTGCGCGACGCCATCCAGCGCAACGAGCACCAGCGCGTCACGAAGGAGTTCGTGCTCGAGAACATCGCCGTGATGATGCCGCAGGAGGACTACGAGAAGGTCTTCCAGCGCCTCGTCGGCTGGGCGCGCTACGGCGAGCTGTTCGCGTACGACGACGACACGGAGGCGCTCACCCTGCCGTAGCGATGCGCGCCGCGCGCCGCCCATCCGCCCATCGTGAACCCCGCCTCCGACCGGGATCGCGGCCCCGCGCCGGTCTTCACGGGGCGTGCCCCCGCGGCGTTTCTGGACGGCCGGGCGGCAGCTTGCCGTTCCGGGGCCCGGCGGGCGAACGGCCGAGGTGAAAAAACCGATACCATGTAGTGTCGCTCACTTCGGGTGCGCCGCGGCGCCCGTGTGTTATTGCAGATGGAGGGCGGCCCGAGGCGGCTGCGGAGGTATCCGGCGTGGCGAACGTGACTGGGAAGAAGGGCGTGATCGGGATCCTCACCGGAGGCGGGGACGTCCCCGGCCTCAACCCCGCGATCCGCGCCGTCACCATCGCGGCCCGCCGCGAGGGCTACGACGTGATCGGCTTCCGCCGCGGGTGGGCCGGCCTCGTCGAGATGGTCCCGGACAAGCAAGCCGACAACAGCGAGCACTACCAGACGCTAACGAACGAGATCGTGAACCGCGCCGGGCGCACGGGCGGCACCTTCCTCCATACGTCGCGCACGCGGCCGAGCCACGTGAAGAAGTCCGAGGTGCCGCCGCACCTCACGGAAGCTTTCGCGGCGGACATGAACGACCTCACGCCGGCCGTCCTCAAGAACCTCGACTTCCTCGGCATCGACTACCTCATCCCCATCGGCGGCGACGACACGCTCTCCTACGGCGTCGAGCTCTTCCGCAAGGGCGTGAAGGTCATCGCCATCCCGAAGACGATGGACAACGACGTCCCCGGCACCGACTACTGCATCGGCTTCAGCACCTGCGTGACGCGCACCATCGAGATGGCGAACCGGCTCCGCACCAGCGCCGGGTCGCACGAGCGCTTCCTCGTCATGGAGGTCTTCGGCCGCTACGCCGGGTTCACCGCCCTCCTCCCCACCATGGCCGGCGCGGCGAACCGCTGCGTCATCCCCGAGCACAAGTTCAAGATGGAGCGGCTGACGGAGCTGCTCACCGAGGACCGGAACCGGAACCCCAGCAAGTACTCGGTGCTGCTCGTCTCCGAGGGAGCCATGTTCGAGGGCGGCGAGATGGTCTTCTCGAGCGAGGCCAAGGACGCCTACGGCCATGCCAAGCTCGGCGGCATCGGCGACGTCGTGGCCGCGCACCTCCGCGACCTCTCGGCCAAGTTCAACAAGGGCAAGAAGATCGAGGTCATCAACCAGAAGCTCAGCTACCTCGTCCGCGGCGGCGACCCCGACGCCATCGACTCCATCGTGCCGATGGCCTACGGCAACCTCGCCATGGACCTCATCCTCAAGGGCTTCCACGGACGCCTCGTGGTCCTCAAGAACGGCCGCTACGACAACGTACCGCTCGACGTCGTCACCTCCACGAAGAAGCTCGTGAACGTCCGCGAGCACTACGACGTCGAGCGCTACCGCCCCGCCTACCGCAGCTTCGAGATGAAGCCGCTGTTCCTGGTGACGAGCGAGGGGTGATGGCGTGGGCGTGCGCCGCGCGCGCCGGACGGCCTCGCGGGCGGCCTCGCCTGACCCCTGCCGCGCCTGATGCGCGGTGCGAGGACATCTGATTGGTCGTCGGGCCGCCCCGTGGCGTAGGGTGTTCCCGCAGTGAAGGCGCCGCTCCTGGCCTCGCTGCGGAGGACGACCATGTGGATCACGTTCGCGATCGTCACCGGCTTCTTCGTCGCCACCGTGGCGATGGCGTACTTCGCGGTCCGGGACGGCGAGGAGTCGATGGAGCGGGAGGAGCGGTACGGCAGCGACGACGCGGCGGTCGCGGCCTGGCTGGAGGGGGTGCATCGCCGGGAGCCGTGACGCGCACGCCCTCGGCGGCGTCCGCCGACGTCAATCATCCATCCCAGGATGAGCAGGGCCTGCCCCGCGCGCACGAGTTCGCGCGCGGATCTCTCCGGTCAGGTGCCGCGCCTCGCCGAGGACGGAGCGGCGTCCGTCACGCTCCGGCGCGGGTCTCCGTCACTCCTCCAGCGTCGACACGTCGCCCTCGGGCAAGCCCTGGGCGCGGGCCTTCAGGACCCTGCGCATGATCTTGCCGGACCGGGTCTTCGGCAGCGAATCGACGAAGCTCACCTTCTCGGGCCGCACGATGGGGCCGAGGTGCTGGGCCACGTGGGTCTTGAGCTCGTTCGCGAGCTCGTCCGAGGGCTTCGAGCCCTGGCGGAGCAGGCAGTAGGCGTGGATGGCGTTCCCTTTCACCTCGTGCGGGAGCCCGATCACGGCGGCCTCGGCCACGCTCGGGTGGGCGACGAGCGCGCTCTCCACCTCCGCGGTGCCGAGCCGGTAGCCGGCCACCTTGATGACGTCGTCGGTGCGGCCGATGATCCAGAAGTAGCCGTCCTTGTCCCGCTTGGCCGAGTCGCCGGCCATGTACCGGCCCGGATACTTGGACCAGTACTGCTTCACGTAGCGGTCGGGGTCCTTGTAGATCGTGGTCATCATCGCGGGCCATGGGTTCTTGAGGACGAGGTAACCCTCCTCGCCGTCCGGCACGGGCTTGCCGTCGTCGTCCAGGATCTCCGCCTCCTGGCCGAAGAACGGCCTCGTCCCGGAGCCGGGCTTGAGCGGAACCGTCGGGACGGGCGTGATCATGAACATGCCCGTCTCGGTCTGCCACCAGGTGTCCATGATGGGGCAGCGGCCCTTGCCGATGACGCGGTGGTACCACTTCCACGCCTCGGGGTTGATGGGCTCGCCCACCGAGCCGAGGAG
>DATDDC010000695.1:0-3995 GCA_036523995.1 Anaeromyxobacter sp. | reverse complement strand
GGTGAGCGGGTAGTCCGTCACGAACCCCATGGCGAACACCTGCTGGTACCCCTCGCGCGCCTTCTCCGGCTCGGTGAAGTAGTCGGAGAAGTCCGTCCCGATGAGCTTCTCGCGCGGGACGCCGGTCACCTTGATGGAGCCCTCGTTGACGTCGGTGATCTTGCCTTCCGCGCTGATGGTGACGAGCGGGTCGAGCGAGGCCTCGATGAGGGAGCGCGCGTACTGGCTGGCCTGCTTCTGCGCGGTCACGTCGCGCGCGGCGGCGAACACGCCGAGCACGTTGCCCCGCGCGTCCTTGTACACCGAGGCGTTGTAGAGCACGTCGGTGAGCTTCCCGTTCCGGTGGCGGATGGTGAGCGGGTAGTCGGAGACGGCGCCCTTCTCGAATACCTGCTTGTAGCCGGCGCGCGCCTTCTCGGGCTCGGTGAAGTAGTCGGAGAAGTCGGTCCCGATGAGCTTCTCGCGCGGGACGCCGGTGACCTTGATGGTCGCCTCGTTCACGTCGGTGATCTTGCCCTCCGGCGAGATCGTGACGAGCGGGTCGAGCGACGCCTCGATGAGGGAGCGCGCGTAAACGGAGGCGGCGCGGAGCTGTTCGTCGGCGCGCTTGCGCTCGCTGATGTCGCGGGCGATCGACGAGACGCCCACCATCCGCCCGCGGTCGTCGAGGATGGGGGAGACGGTGAGCGAGACGCTGATGGTCTTGCCGTCCTTGCGAACGCGCACGGTCTCGTAGTGCTCGACGCGGTGGCCGAGGCGGATCCGCTCGAGCATCACCTCCATCTCGTCCGGGCGATCCGTGTGGAGGAGCACGGTGATGGGCTTGCCGATGATCTCCGCCGCGGAGTAGCCGTAGATCTGCTCGGCGGCGCGGTTCCAGCTCGTGATGATGCCGTCCACCGTCTTCGAGATGATCGCGTCGTCGGACGAGTTCACGATCGAGGCGAGCAGCGAGGTCTGCGTCCGGAACTGCTCGTCGGCGCGCTTTCGCTCGGTGATGTCGCGGGCGATCGAGGAGACGCCGATCATCTCGCCCTCGTCGTTGAAGATCGGCGAGACGGTCAGCGAGACCGAGATCGTCTTCTCGTCCTTGCGGACGCGGACGGTCTCGTAGTGCTCGACGCGCTCGCCCTTCCGGATCTTCTCCAGGATCACCGACATCTCGTCGGGGCGGTCCGGGTGGAGCAGGAGCGAGATGGGCTTGCCGATGATCTCGGCGGCGGAGTAGCCGTAGACCTTCTCGGCCGCGCGGTTCCAGCTCGTGATGGTGCCGTCGAGCGTCTTGGCGCTGATGGCGTCGTCGGAGGAGTTCACGATCGACGCGAGGAGCGACGTCTGCGCCTGGAGCTGGTTCTTCTCGGTGATGTCGCGCGCGATCGACGAGACGCCGATCATCCGGCCCTCGTCGTTCAGGATGGGAGACACCGTGAGCGAGACCGAGATCGTCTTCCCGTCCTTGCGGACGCGCACGGTCTCGTAGTGCTCGACGCGCTCGCCCTTCCCGATCTTGCCGAGGATCTCCGACATCTCGTCGGGGCGATCCGAGTGGAGCAGGAGCGCGATGGGCTTCCCGAGGATCTCCGCCGAGGAGTAGCCGTAGATCTGCTCGGCCGCGGGGTTCCAGCTCGTGATGGTGCCGTCGAGCGTCTTCGTGATGATCGCGTCGTCGGACGAATTCACGACCGACGCGAGGAGGGAGGTCTGCGCCTCGTCGTGGATCTTGCGCGCGACCTTCATCTTGAGCGCCATTCGCTTCTCCGCGGCAGGGAGGGACCCATGCGGGAGGATACGCGAGCGCGCGTGGGATGATCCACAGGCGAGTCATCCGCGAGGCGGCGCGACGCGGCGCGTCGCGCCGTTCCTCGAATCAAACGTTTATTGGCCCCGCGCACGCGGCGTACCACGCGCGTGGGGCGGCTCGGCGGCGGGCGCGGCCGACCCTGGCTACGCCACGACCCGCAGCTTCTTCCCGGCCGGCTGGTAGGCCGCCAGCTCGTCGAACTGCAGGTAGCGGTAGACCTTCTCGGCCCTGGGCGCGATCTTCTCGCGGTACGCCGCGAAGTACTCGGCGGGCGTGGGCAGCCGGCCGAGGTTCGCGGACACCGCTCCGAGCTCCGCCGAGCCGAGGAACACCCTGGCGCCGTTCCCCATGCGGTCGTCGAAGTTGCGCGTCGAGGTGGAGTACACGGTCGCGCCGTCCGGCACCCGCGCCTGGTTGCCCATGCAGAGCGAGCAGCCCGCGATCTCGATGCGGGCGCCCACGGCGCTGTAGGTCGAGAAGTAGGCTTCGTCCTTGAGCTGCTGCTGATCCATGCGCGTGGGCGGGCAGATCCAGGTGCGCACCGCCGCGTTGAACTTCTGCCCCTTCCAGATCTCGCCGGCGGCGCGGAAGTGGCCGATGTTCGTCATGCACGACCCGAGGAAGACGTCGTCGATCTTGGTGTTCTGCACCTCGGAGAGCGTCTTCACGTCGTCGGGATCGTTCGGGCAGGCGAGGATGGGCTCGGTGATCTCGGCGAGGTCGATCTCGATGACGGCCGCGTACTCGGCGTTGGCGTCGGCGGAGAGCAGCTCCGGCTTCTTGAGCCACTTCTCCGCGGCGGCGGCGCGACCCTCCAGCGTCTTCCGGTCGCCGTAGCCGTCCTCGATCATCTTCTTCATGAGGGCGACGTTGGAGCGGAGGTAGGCCGCGACCGTCTTCTCGGAGAGCTTCACCGCGGCGGCCGCCGCGGAGCGCTCGGCGGCGGCGTCGGTGAGCTCGAAGGCCTGCTCCACGGTGAGATCGGGGAGCCCCTCCATCTCCAGGATGCGGCCGTTGAAGACGTTCTTCTTGTTCTTCTTCGGCACGGTGAGGAGGCCCTGGCGGATCGCCCAGAGCGGGATGGCGTTCACCACGTCACGGAGCGTGATGCCGGGCTGGAGCGCGCCCTTGAAGCGGACCAGCACCGACTCCGGCATGTCGAGCGGCATGAAGCCGAGCGCGCCCGCGAAGGCGACGAGGCCGGAGCCCGCCGGGAACGAGATGCCGATGGGGAAGCGCGTGTGCGAGTCGCCGCCCGTCCCCACCGTGTCGGGGAGGAGGAGCCGGTTCAGCCAGGAGTGGATGACGCCGTCGCCCGGCCGGAGCGGGACGCCGCCGCGCACCTGCACGAACCCGGGCAGGGTCTGGTGCATCTTCACGTCGGCCGCCTTGGGGTACGCCGCCGTGTGGCAGAACGACTGCATGAACATCGGCGACTGGAACTTGAGGCAAGCGAGCTCCTTCAGCTCGTCGGCCGTCATGGGGCCGGTCGTGTCCTGCGAGCCGACGGTGGTCATGCGCGGCTCGTAGTAGCCGCCGGGGAGGACGCCGGGGAGGCCGCAGGCCTTGCCCACCATCTTCTGCGCGAGGGTGTAGCCCTGGTCCGGCCTGGGCTGCGCGTTCACCACCTTCGCGAAGACGTCCTTCGGCCCCTTCTTCGTCACCTTCTGCGCCTTCTCGGTGAGGGCGCGGCCGATGGTGAGCGGGATGCGGCCGCCGGCGCGGTACTCGTCCGCGAGCGTGTTCGGCGCGAGCTTGAAGGTGGAGAGCACCTCGCCCGCCTTGGAGCGGATCTCGCACTTCACCGTGTCCACCACGACGACGTCGCCCGTCTTCAGCTTCGACACGTCCGCCTTGATGGGCAGCGCGCCCGAGTCCTGGGCGGTGGCGAAGAAGATGGGGGCGATGACGCCGCCGACGATGACGCCGCCGCGGCGCTTGTTGGGGACGAAGGGGATGTCCTCGCCGATGTGCCACTGCACGCTGTTGCAGGCGGACTTGCGGGAGGAGCCCGTGCCGACGACGTCGCCGACGAAGGCGACGGCGAAGCCCTGGGCGCGGAACTCGGCGATCGTCTTGAGGCCGCCCGGGAAGCGGGTCTTGCCCATCGCGAGCGCGTGGAGCGGGATGTCCGGGCGGGTGGAGGCGTCGCCGGCGGGCGAGAAGTCGTCGGTGTTGATCTCGCCGTCCACGC
>DATDDC010000694.1:0-6541 GCA_036523995.1 Anaeromyxobacter sp. | reverse complement strand
AGTCGGTCGCGCCGCACTTCGCGACGTGCCGCGCGGAAGGCGCGCGCCCGGGCGACACCTTCCGGCTCGCGCGCCCCGCCCCGGCGCCCGCGCCCAGGCCCCTCCCGCGCCTCGTGGCCGCGGAGGAGCTGGATCGACGGGCGGCGGCCATCGCCGCGGAGCCGTACGCGAAGGTGGACTACCAGGCGAGGACGGAGGGCGGGCCGCTCGGAGCCTCGCGCAGGGCCGAGGTCTCGGTCGCGCACGCCACCTGGGCGTCGACGGGGTTCGCGCCGTGGCAGCAGGAGCGGGCGGACGTCTCGATCCGCGGTGCCCACCTCGGCGCGGGGTTCCGGCTGTACGCCGATCTGAGCGCGCTTCGCTGGACCGCCCGGCCCGCGACGGCGCGAGACCGTCCGGAGGAGCGCACGCAGCTCTACGTCTGGGAGGCCGAGGTCGTCGCGCGCGACGGCGCCGGGCCCTTCGCGCTCGCCGCCGGCCGCGTCCTGCCCTGGGGGATCCCCGGCGCTCCGGTGCTGGACGGCATCCAGGCGGGCCTCCGCCGCGCCGGGACGGGCGAGATCGGAGCGTTCGCGGGGTACGTGCCGGAGATCGGGACCCTGCGCCCGACCGGCTCGCGGTCGACCGTGGGCGCCTACGGCTCGGCGGACCTCGGGAGCGGCTGGCTCGTGACGCGCCAGGACGCTCGCGCCGCGATGGTCACCTCGCCGGAGCTGGGCACGCGCTTCGAGGGGCAGCTCCGCTCCTACGCCCTGCTCGGACGGACGGTGAATGCGTCCGGAGGCGTTCGCGTGGGCGCGGGAGGCGACCGGCAGGCGCAGGGCAACATCGACGCCGCCGATGTCGAGCTCTCCGGGCGCCCGCTCCCGCGCCTCGCCGTCTCGGGCGCGTTCCGCTACTGGGGGCTGCGGATCCCGGACGCGCCGGCGCCCGCGTTCTTCCCGGGTCACGAGCGGCGCGCCGACGCGAGCGCCGGCCTCGAGCTGGGAGGCCTCCTCCTCTCCGCCACCGCCGGGCTCTCGCGCGATCTGTCGACCGACCTGGAGCGCCGCTACGCGGGTCCCGAGCTGGCCGTCCCGCGCCTCTTCGGCGCGAGCGGCGGGGTGACGCTCGGCTACGTCGAGGAGCGCGGGTGGATCGCGGGCCGGAGCGCGTACGCCCAGGCGGTGCTCCGGGCCGGCTCCCGCGTCCGGCTCACGACGCGGATCCACTACGCCGCGGACGACCGGGCGGGCGCGGACGCCGACCACGAGGTCGGCGCGTTCGCGGCGGTGAGCGCGGATCTGGCGTCCTGGCTCTCCCTCCGCGCGAGCGTGCTCGCCCGCGGCGGCGCGCGCCGCGCCACGGACGTGGAGCGATCCGGCGGCGTGGACGGATACGTGGAGCTCGCAGGGGGGTTCTAGGGCGCGAGCGCCTCATCCTCCGGCGTGGCCGGCGGCGTGACCCGGTCACCGCCCCGGCGCGGCCCGCGCCGCCGTCTTCTTCTCGATCACCACGAGCCCCACGCGGTTCACGCCGCTGCAGGCGATCGCGAGGTTGCCGTCCCGCGTGACGTCCACGTTGCGTACGACGCCGCCGCCCGACGGGATGGCCCAGCTCTGGAACTTCTCCGTCCGTGGATCGAAGCGCACGATGGTGTTCGGCTTCGTGCCGGACTCGCTGTACCAGAGGACGTCGTCGATGGCGGCGATGCCGTAGGGCTGCGACCCGGGGCCGCCGGGCGAGGCCCACTCCCTGGCCTTGCCGGTGGCCGGGTCGTATCGGCCCAGGTAGCCGCGGGCGAAGTCCGAGTACCAGATCGCGCCGTCGCTCGTGATCGCCAGGCGCCGCGGGCGCGCCTCCGCGCTCGGCAGCGCGTACTCGCGGATCTCCAGGGTCGCGGGATCGATGCTCGCGATCTTGCTCGTGCCGAACTCGACGAAGAAGGGGATGCCCTTCGGGCTCACCTGGATCCCGTAGGGCCGCGACTTCGGCGTCGGCGACGCCACGAGCTTCACCTCGCCGCTCTCCGGATCGAGCCTTCCCACCCTGTTCGCGCCCTGCACCGTGAACCAGACGATCCCCTTCCGGTCGAAGACGAGCGTGTGGGGATCGCGCGCCGCCCGGTCCGGCATCGGGTACTCCCGGACCTCTCGCGTCCTGGGGTCGAGCCTGCCGATGGCCGCCTTGAAGTTCGCCGTGTACAGGATGTTCCCGTTCTTGTCCGCGACGAGGCCGTGCGGACCCGAGCCGGCCGGCAGGGGGAACTCCTCGACCTTGCCGCTCGCCGGATCGAGCCGGCCGAGCAGGTTCGCGAACTGCCCCGTGTACCAGATGGCGCCGTCGGGCGTGGCCAGCGGATCGTGAGGGCGCGAGCCGGGGGTCGGCAGCGGCCACTCCTTGATCGTGACCCGGACGCCCCCGGGGATGACCGCCGCCTGGGGCTTCGGCTTCTCGGGGAAATGCTCGGCGAGGTACTGCACCACCGGCTCGACCTGCTCCCTCGGCAAGGTCGAGCCGACGTTGATCATCATCTGGAGGTTGTTGCGCCATCCGTCGCGGCCATAGCCGGCGCCCAGGATGCGATCGAGGGGGTGGCACTGCACGCAGTGTGCCTCCACCGCCTCCTTTCCCTTGCCTTGCGGCAATCCCGCGTCGGCGTGTGCAGCGGCGGCGAAGCAGAGGAGTGCGGCGGCCGCAAGGGGCGCGAGGGACGTGCGCGACATGGTGCCTCCCATCCGCGGCGCCGCTTGCCCGTCGCGTACGCTCCGGGGGGAGGGCGCCGGCGCGCACGATGTACCCGCCGCGGGGAGCCGTCGCAACGCGCCGTCGAGGGCCTGTCCGGGGTCGAGCGCTCCCCGAGCACGCCCGGCGAGGCGCCACGCCCGGAGGCGCCGTCCCGCCGCGCCCCGGCTCAGGATTCGCCCTCGCTCACCTGGCCGCGGACCTTCGCGGCGAGTGGAGCGCGCCCTGGGTTCCCGGGCGCGCCGGGCGACGAGCGCGCCTGCCGGACTCGAGCCCGCGCGCCTATCATGGATGCGATGCGCAGCGCCGCGCGGCTCTCCTCGCTCTTCGTCCTCGGGGCCGTCCTCGGCACCGCCGGCGACCAGCTCCACGTCCGCTCGGGCGTCCTCTCCTACGCGCGCCCCTCGCCGCTCCTCTTCGGGCAGGCGCTCTGGGTGCCGCTCCTCTTCGGCGCCGCGGGCGTCCTCCTGGTCCTCGGCCACGCGCCGCTCCTGCGGCTCACCCGCGAGCGCTCCGCCCGCGCCTCGGCGTTCGGCTTCGCCGCCGCGGTGCTCTGGTTCTACGGCGCCTACGCGTCGACGGCGCTCTTCGCCGGCGCCCGGCTCGCCCTCACGGCGGCGCTCGTCGCGGCCTGGGTCGCTCGCGTGGCGGCGGCTCCGGCGGCGGACAAGGTGCTGGCGGGCGTCCTCTGGGCGATCGCGGGGCCGCTGTTCGAGGCGGCGCTCTCGGCCACCGGAGCCTTCCAGTACCGGAGGCCCGACGTCCTGCTCGTTCCAGCGTGGCTGCCGGCGCTGTACCTCCACGTCTCGCTCATGACGCGGGAGGCGTACCTCGTCTTCTTCGGCGCGCGCCGCGAGGCGGTCGAGGCGACGGCGCCGGACCGGCGCTGAGCGCGCGCGGCTGCCCGGGGAGCCGGCTCAGGTCTGCGCGCGCTGCGCCGCGGCGTCCTCGAGCGGAAGCCAGAGCCGCACCTTCGTGCCCTCGGCGCGCCGGCTCTCGATCGAGAGGCTGCCCTCGTGGTCCTCGGCGAACTTGCGCGCGAGCGGCAGGCCGAGCCCGGTCCCCTGGCCCTCCGGCTTCGTGGTGAAGAACGGGTCGAACACGCGCGAGAGCACATCCGGCTCCATCCCGGCTCCGATGTCGCTGACGCGCACCTCCACGCCGGACCGCGACTCGCGCTGACTGACCACCGCCTCGATCGAGACGACCGCGCCGGCCGGAGACGCGTCCATCGCGTTGTCCACGACGTTCAGGAGCGCAGACTCGATCTGCGTCCGCGAGACGTGGAGGAGACAGGTGCCGGGTTGCGGCAGGAAGAGCTCGAGGGTCACGTCCTTGCGGCGCGCCTTCAGCGAGGCGAGCGTGACCACGCGCTGCAAGAGCGCCTCGATGAGGATGTGCTCGCGCTCCACGGGCCGCTTGCGGGCAAAGTCGAGGAAGGTGCCGACCAGCTCGACGCAGCGACGCGCCTGCCGCTCGATGGCCTCGAGGGGAGGGCGCAGGGGATGGTCCGCGTCCATGCGGCGGAGGTTCGTCGTGGCGTAGCCGAGGATGACGCCGAGGGGGCCGTTGATCTCGTGCGACAGGCCCGCCACGAGGGTGCCCACGGCGGCAAGCTTCGCCGTCTGCATGAGCTGGTCCTGCATCTCGCCCAGGCGTTGCAGCGTCGTCTCGAGCTCGGCGTTGGCGGCGGCGAGCTCGCTCGTGCGCTCCTCCACGCGCTGCTCGAGCGTGCGCGACAGCGCCTGCAACGCCGCGAACGTCTCCGCCTTCTCGAGGGACGCGCCCGCGAGCGTCGCGAGATAGCCGGCGAGCCTCTCCTCGTCCTCGGAGAAGAGATCGCTCACCGTCGAGTGCGAGACGTAGAGGGACGCCGCGTGGCGGGCGCCGACGGTGATCGGCGCGCAAAGCGCCGAGCGCGGGCCGGGGGGCGAGAGCATCCCGCCGGGATGCTCGTGGAGCGGCTCCGCCAGGATCACCGGCTTCCCCTCGTGGAGCGCCCGCTCGACGAGGGCGCGATCGAACTCGAGCGGACCGCCCACGTAGCGGAGGAGCCTGCGCTGGGCGCCCTCCGTGGCGAGCACCAGGCTGGCCTCGCCGCGCAGCAGCACCGACGCCGCCTCGCAGAGCGCCCCGTGGACCTCGGCGGGGGTGAGCGCCGAGGCGATGCGGCGGCCCTGCTCGACGATGCTGACGAAGCGATCGGCGAGCGCGAGGGTGGCGGGGCGCCGGGCCTCCTCCGGCGCCAGGGCGCGAAGCTCCGCGCAGGCGAAGCCGGCGCCCATCTCGTGGAGCTGTGCGCGCGCCCGCGTCGCCTCGGAGTCGGCGCCGGTCCACCCGAGCACGCGGCCGAGCTCCCCGCGCGCGAGCCGCGTCTGCGCGGCCTCGAAGCGCGCCCCCTGGCGCTCGGCCTCGGTGAGGCTCTCGTCGAGGTCGCGCCAGGCCTCCTCGAACCGCCCCCGCATGGCGTGCAGGTAGGCCCGCTCGCGGAGCGCCATGGGCAGGTTCCCGCGGTAGCGGCGGGCGAGGGCGAAGCCGCGGCGCAGCGCGGCCTCCGCGGCCCGAAGGCGCTCCGGGAGCACGATGCCCGTCGGGATCGTCGCCTGTGCCGACCACAGCCGCCGCGCGTGCGCCACCCAGAGCGGCAGGTACGACACGTACTCGCTCCTGAGGTGCGCCGCGCGAGCGACCTCCTCGGCCGCCTCGTAGGCCTTCGCCGCCTCGTGCGGCTGGCCCAGGCCGATCCGCCTCATGCCCTCGGCCTGCAGCACCATCTCCCGCGCCTGGGCGTCGCCCTCGGAGCTCCGCATCGCCTCGCGGACGAGGGCCTCCGGGATGGCGCCGCCGGTGGCCTTGGACCACACCTCCAGGGCGCTCGCCACGGCGTGTCCGTCGCCGATCTCGACGCCCTCGCGGTGCACGCGGCGGCACTCCTCGACGGCCTCGCGCAGCTCGCCCAGCCGGTAGTGGCAGAACGCGATGTGGAACGAGGCGACGTTCGCCTCCCAGCGGTCGCCGGTGCGGCGGAGCACGCGCAGCGCCTCGCGGAACTTGTCGCGCGCCTGCGCGTAGTGGCCGAAGGCGTAGAGCAGGATCCCGTGGAAGTTGAGCGACTGTCCCTGGCCCCACACGTCTCCCAGGGCGCGGCGGATGGCGAGGCCGCGCTCGGCGTAGCGGACGCCTCGCGAGAAGAGGAAGCTCGGGAGGCCCGTGACGCTGATGGAGTGCTCGGAGCAGGCCTGCGCGAGCTCGCGCGTCGGCGGATACCGCTCGGCGAGGTTCAGCTCGCTGAGGTGCGCCCAGAAGGTGGCCACCTGCCCGCGGCGGAACCAGTTGGCGTAGGCGAGCCGGCTGTAGAGGCGCGCCGCCAACAGGTCCGCGCCGCCCTCCTCGGGCTTCCGGCGCGCCACGAGGCGCTGCGGCAGGAACGTGTGGGCGATCTGCACGAGCGCTTGCCACGCCGTGGCGATCGCCAGGGTGGCCCGCCGCGCCGGCACGCGCCGCCCGAGGAGGCGGAGGGCACGCTCCAGGGCCTCGGAGGCGGCGCGCACGTCGCCGCGCTTGAAGGCGAGCTCGCCGATCTTCCCCTCGATGGCGGCGCGCTGCACCGCGGACCGCGCCAGCGCCAGGGCCTGCGAGAGGCGGGCGCCGGCCTCGTCGTAGCGGCCCCGCATGAGGAGCACGTCGGCGAGGGCCTCGGCGACCTGGCGCCGGGTCTCGCCGTCCAGGTCGTCGGCGGCGGCGCCGCGCTCGGCGATGCGGTAGAGGCGCTCGGCCGTGTCGAGCGCGTGCTGCGCCCGGGCCTGCGCCGCGGCCG
>DATDDC010000693.1:0-4951 GCA_036523995.1 Anaeromyxobacter sp. | reverse complement strand
TGCTCGACGCCGAAGTCGAACGCCTGCCGGTTCATGGCGATCCCGTGGACGAGCAGGACCGGCGGCCTGCGGGGCGCGCCCCTCGGCCGGCGCCGCCCGAGGTACAGCGTCCAGCCGTCGCGGGTCCGCGCGGAGAGGACCTCGTCCTCCTGCGTCGGCGCCGCGAGCTTCCACCTCCAGAACGCCCAGTGCAGCGCCGCCAGGACGCCGAGCGCCAGCGCGAGGAGGGCGGCGTGGGCGACCGTCATCGGCGGGGCATTCTATCCGGCGTTCCGGAGTCCGCCCCGGCCATGGCTTGGGCGTTGCAACCTCGTCCCGCCGGTTGGAACGAGTGCAGAGGAGTCGGGCCGTAGCAGCGACAAGCTGTCCGGATCTCGAGCAGCGCCTGCCCGATATCCGAGCACGAGGGTTGACCGCCCCATGTTTCGGGGCGTAGCGTCGGCATCCATTTCATCGATGAGGTGAGCCGTGAAGAAGGTCGAGGCCATCATCAAGCCGTTCAAGCTGGACGAGGTGAAGCAGGCCCTTTCCGAGATCGGGGTCGCAGGGCTCACGGCCACGGAGGTGAAGGGCTTCGGCCGGCAGAAGGGTCACACAGAGCTCTACCGCGGCGCCGAGTACGTCGTCGACTTCCTCCCCAAGGTGAAGGTCGAGGTCGTCGTCGCGGACTCGCTCGTCGGCCGCGTCGTCGAGGCCGTCGAGCGCGCCGCGAAGACCGGGCGCATCGGCGACGGCAAGATCTTCGTCGTGCCGGTGGAGGAGGTCATCCGGATCCGCACCGGCGAGCGCGGAGAGGATGCCCTCTAGGCGAGAGACCATGGCCGGCGGACGCGCGAGCGCATGGAGCGCCTCGCGCCGCGAAGGCCGCGGTGCGCCGTCCGCGGCGAACGGAGCTGGACGAGGGCGTGGCTCGCTTCGCGAAGCGCGCGCCCTCGTCTAGCGGGTCGGCACCATGTCGGGGAGCAAGATTCCTCCCCTGCCGGCCGCCATCGCGCGGGCGGCGCTCGACTCCATCGCGGACGCGGTGATCGTCGTGGGATCGGACGGCGGGGTGATGCACCTCAACCCCGCGGCGGAGGAGCTCTTCGGCCGGAGCCGCGAGCGCGCGGCCGAGCTGCCGGTGCGCGCCATGCCCGGCGGTGCCCAGCTCGCCGTCCTGGCCGAGCGGGTGCGGGTGTCGCAGGAGGGCCAGACGATGGACTTTCCCTCGCCGCGCGACCCGGGCATCCCCATCTCCGTCGAGGCCACGCCGCTGCTCGACGGCGCGCAGTGCGTGGGATCGATCCTCGTCCTGCGGGTGCCGCGCGGGGCCGAGCGCGCCCTCGACTTCGAGGCGCTCGCGGCCGGCCTCGCCCACGAGATCAAGAACCCGCTCGCCGGCCTCCAGGGCTCGGCCGAGCTCCTCGCCCGGGAGGCGGAGGGGCCCGCGCGCGAGTACGCCGCGGTGATCGCGCGCGAGGCGAAGCGCGTGGACGGCCTCGTCCGGGAGCTGCTCGACCTGGCGCGGCCGGCGGCCCTGCAGACCGCGCCCATCGACGTGCACCAGGTGATCGGCGACGTGCTCGTGCTCGCGAAGGGCATCCCCGGCGCGGAACGGGTCACCTTCGTCGAGCGCTACGACCCGTCGCTCCCGCCGGTGCGCGGCGACGAGGAGAAGCTGACGCAGGTCGTCCTGAACCTCTTCCGGAACGCCATCGACGCGGTGGCGAGCCATCCGAAGCCCATCATCTCGCTCGAGACCGGCGTCGCCACGCTGCGACTCCGCGCCGCGGGCGGCCGCACGCGCCCGCTCGCCCGCGTGTCGATCCAGGACAACGGGCCGGGGATCTCCGACGCCATGCTGAACCGGCTCTTCACCCCCTTCGCGACCTCGAAGCCGCACGGCACCGGCCTCGGCCTCGCCATCTCGCGCCGCATCGTGGACGCGCACGGAGGGCGCATGGAGGTGAAGAACCGCCAGGGAGGGGGCGTGGAGGCGAACCTGTACCTGCCCCTGGAGGTGCCCTGAGCCGCCGGCTTTCACCGGCCGGCGACCCCCGGCCGTGACGGCTGGCCCCGTCCTTGCTTACGCGTGAACGTCGGTTACTCCAAAACCCCATCGGAGGTCGGGTTGCGCAAGGTTCTCATCGTCGACGACGAGCCGTCCGTCCGCTTCGTCCTCGGCAAGACTTGCGAGCGCGCCGGCGTGCCCTACGAGGAGGCCGGCAGCGCCGAGGAGGCGCGCGAGAAGCTGCGCTCGCTCGGCGGCGGCAAGGACGGCGTCGGCCTCATCCTGCTCGACGTCCGCCTCCCCGGCGACGACGGCTTCAAGCTCCTCGGCGAGATCGGCGGGCGCACGGACTCGCCGTTCATCGTGGTGATGACGGCCGAGGACACGATGCGCTCCGCCGTCGAGGCGATGAAGCGCGGCGCCGCCGACTACCTGGGCAAGCCCTTCGACCTCGCCCGCGTCGAGCGGATCGTGAAGGACCTCTCCCAGACCCCGTCGAACGGGCACGACGGCGTCGATCTCGAGCCGGCTCCCACCATCGAGTCGCAGATCGACCCCAACGCCGAGCCGAGGAAGTACAGGGACATCGCCATCTCCGACCTGCTCATCGGGCGCTCGGCCGCGATGATCGAGGTCTACAAGGAGATCGGCCGCGTCGCCCGGACCGAGATGACGGTCCTCCTCACGGGCGAGTCGGGCACCGGCAAGGAGCTCGTCGCCCGCGCCATCCACGGGAACTCGACGCGCGCGCGCGCGCCGTTCGTCACGGTCAACATGGCCGCGATCCCGAAGGACCTCATCGAGAGCGAGCTGTACGGCCACGAGAAGGGCTCGTTCACGGGCGCGCTGGAGCGCCGGCCCGGCAAGTTCGAGCTCGCCTCGGGCGGGACGCTCTTCCTCGACGAGATCGGCGAGCTTCCCATCGAGCTGCAGGCGAAGCTCCTGCGCGTCCTCCAGGAGCGGGAGATCGATCGGGTGGGCGGCACGCGGCCCCTCTCCGTCGACGTGCGCATCGTCGCCGCCACGAACGCGGACCTGGCGCGCTCGGTCGAGGAGGGCCGCTTCCGGCGCGACCTCTACTACCGGCTCGCCGTCGTGCCCATCCGGCTGCCGCCGCTCCGCGAGCGCGAGGGCGACGTCATCCTCCTCGCCCGCCACTTCCTCGCGAAGTACGGCGAGCAGCTCAAGGGCCGCCCCCTCTCGCTCGCGAAGGACGCGGAGCCGCTCCTCCTCTCGCACGGGTGGCCGGGGAACGTCCGCGAGCTGCAGAACGTCGTGCAGCGGGCCCTCCTCAAGCTCGCCGGGACGCGCGTCGCGGCGAGGGACCTGGCCGGCCTCCTGCCGTCGGCCACCGTGCAGGAGCGGGGCGTCTCGGGCCTCGTCGAGTCGATCCTCGACGCCGCCCCCCCGGAGTCCGGCCGCTACCACGCCGCCCTCGCCGCCATCGAGGCGCCGCTCATCGCGGCCGCGCTGGCGCGGACGAACGGGAATCAGCTCCGCGCGGCGGAGCTGCTGGGGATGAACCGGAACACGCTCCGCGAGCGGATGCGGTCGCTGGGGATGAAGGCGAAGTAGGCGTGTCATCGATTGGTCGTGGCGACGGGCCGCCGGACCCCACGCCGGGCGGGCCGGTGACGAGATCGCCGCGCAGGCGCTGCGCCCCGCCACGGGCTAGAATCATCTGCATGAACGCGGGCCGTCAGGGCACGGGAACCCCGCCCCAGGACCTCGCTCGCGAGATCGACGAGCTCGTCGACGAGTGCCGGGACACGTGCCTCTGGTATCAGCCTCGGGATTATCGTCCGCAGACCGACGCCGAGCGTTGGCTGGTGCTCGACGCCATCCAGAAGCACGCCGACAGCCGCACCTTCCAGCGCGCCGCGAGACTCAAGGAATGGCTCTCACCCCCTTCCAGCGACACATCTGCCGCCTCCTAGCCGACCAGCGGAAACGGAGCGGCGAGAGCTACGTCGCCGGCGGAGGCGCGCTGAACGAGCACCTGGCCGGCGCTCGCACCTCCCGCGACATCGAGGAGGCGCTCGTCGCGAGCTGGCCGAAGGATCGGGACACCCTCGTCGCGGCCGGGCTGGCGCTCGAGGTCGTGCGCCAGGAGCCTGCCTTCGTCGAGGCGCGCGTCCGAGGCGAGAACGAGACCGTGCTCATCCAATGGACCCAGGACAGCGCCTATCGTTTCTTCCCGCTCGTCGAGCACGAGCTCCTGGGGCTCACGCTGCACCCGTTCGATCTCGCGACGAACAAGGTCCTCGCGGTCGCCGGCCGCCGAGAGCCTCGCGACTGGATCGACGCGCTCCAGTGCCACGACAAGCTCCAGCCGCTCGGCTATCTCGCTTGGGCCGCGGCCGGAAAGGACCCTGGCTGGGGACCTCTCGCGATCGTCGAGGAAGCCGCTCGCGCCAGGTACACCGCGGTCGAGCTTGCGACGGTCGCCTTCGACGGTCCGCGCCCCGACGTCGCCGACCTCTCGATGCGCTGGCACCGAGCGGTCGCCGAGGCCCGCGCGATCGTCCGCGCCCTTCCCGCCGAGCACCTCGGGAAGTGCGTCCTGGACTCGCATGAAGATCTGCAGAGGGCGTCGCCCGAGGCGCTCGCCGGCGACCTGAAGGCCGGCCGTGTCACCTTTCATGAAGGGAGAATCCGCGGCGCCTTTCCCGAGCTGCGTCCGGATCGCGGGCGCGACGGGGAGTAGCGCCGGCGTCGCGGCGCGCGGAGGAAACGGCCGCCGACCGCAGACGGGACAAACCAGCGACGTTAACGCCCCGAGACCGGCACCTGCGTGCCGGGGTTGGGCGGCGTGGTGGTGGTGCCGTCGCCGAGCTGACCGTCTGTGTTCTTGCCCCAGCACGTCACGGTTCCGGCCGGCGCCACGACGCATCCGTGATCGCCTCCGACCGCGAAGACGCTGGTCGCTCCGAGAGCTGGAACGGGCGCGCCGGGGTCGGC
>DATDDC010000692.1:0-11172 GCA_036523995.1 Anaeromyxobacter sp. | reverse complement strand
GAGTCGGGGTCGAGGTCGGGGTCGAGGTCGGGGTCGAGGTCGGGGTCGAGGTCGGGGTCGGAGTCGGGGTCGAGGTCGGGGTCGAGGTCGGGGTCGAGGTCGGGGTCGAGGTCGGGGTCGGGGTCGAGGTCGGGGTCGAGGTCGAGATCGGGGTCGAGATCGGGGTCGAGGTCGAGGTCGGAGTCGGAGTCGGAGTCGAGGTCGGGGTCGAGGCCGGCGTCGAGGTCGCCGCGGCCGTCGTCGAGCTCTCAGCCCCGTCCGCCTACCCGGACGACAGCGTCGACCCGAATGCCTCGCCGCCGGCCCTGAGCTCCGCGAGCACGTCCTTCGCGGACGCCGGTCGCCTCGCCGGGTCCTTCTCCAGGAGGGCTCCGGCGAGCCGCGCGAGCCCGGGATCCACGCCGGGGTTGATCGTGGCGATGGGCGGCGGCCGCGCCGTGAGGATCTCGCGCCACAGCCCCACCGGCTCGCTCGACGCGAACGGCGGCACGCCCGCGAGCAGCTCGTACAGGATCACGCCCAGGCTGTAGAGGTCGCTCCGCGCATTCACCGGCAGTCCCTGCGCCTGCTCGGGCGACATGTACCGGTAGGTCCCCACCACCCGGCCCGAATGCGTGAGCACGTCCTCCGACTCGGCCGCGGTCTTCACGAGGCCGAAGTCCATGAGCCGCGCCACGCGCTGGTCGTCCACCATGATGTTCGTCGGCTTGATGTCGCGATGGACGATCCCGCGGGCGTGGACGTAGGCGAGCGCGCTGCACACCTGGGCGAGGGCGGTGCGGAGCCTGGTGATGCGCGCGGGCCGGTTGAGCGCCTCGCGGATCTCGGGCGAGGGCGCCGGGCGCGGCGTCACCCGGGGCGCATCCACGACGCCGGGCTGCGCGCGGGGATAGCCCTGCGGCTCCGTCTCGGGCTCGTCCATCATCGCGGCGAGCGCCCGGATCGCCTCGGGCCCCGGCTCGGCCGGCGCGCGGTCCTCCTCGGAGGAGGGATCGAGCAGCGCCTCGAGCGACGGATCGGCGAGCGTGCCCTCGTCGATCACGGGCGAGAGGTACCGGCGCAGGTCCAGGCCGACCACGAGCTCCATGGCGAGGAACGAGTAGCCCTCGTGGACGCCGGCGTCGTAGACGCGCACGACGTTCGGGTGATCGAGGGCGCGAAGCACCTCGTATTCCCGCGCCAGGCGCCGGGCCGCGGTGGCGTCGACGGCGGGCGCGGGGCCGAGCACCTTCACGGCCGCCACGAGGCGCGATTGCTCGTGGCGCGCGCGATAGACGGTCCCGATGCCGCCCCGCCCGATGACGGAGAGCAGCTCGTAGGGGCCGACGCGGCGGGGGGGCACTCACGGAGGATAGAGAGCCCTGACGCGCGAATCAAACCATCCGGGCCGTGCTATAAGCCGCGCGTGGCCGAGCGGACCCTCGTCCAGGAGCTGGAAGCGCGCGTGAAATCGCGGCCCCTGCCCCACCACGTCGCCATCATCATGGACGGAAACGGCCGCTGGGCCGAGTCGCGGGGGCTGCCTCGCGTGGCCGGTCACCGCGAGGGCTCCGAGGCCGTCCGGGCGGTGACGCGCGCCTCGCGCCGCATCGGCCTCGAGGCGCTCACGCTCTATGCGTTCAGCTCGGAGAACTGGGGCCGCCCCGAGGACGAGGTCGGCGCGCTCATGCAGCTCCTCGCCGAGTTCCTCGAGTCCGAGCGCGGCGAGATGATGTCGAACGGCATCCGCCTGAACGCCATCGGGGAGCTGGCTCGCCTGCCGCCGTTCGTGAAGGAGAAGCTCGACGCGGTCCGCGCCGAGACCGGCCGGAACCGCGACATGACGCTCACCCTCGCGCTCTCCTACGGAGGCCGGCAGGAGATCGCCGAGGCGGCCCGCCGCGCCGCCGCCGCCAAGGGCCCCGCGCTGGACGTCGCCGATCTGGAGGCGGCGCTCCAGACCGCGGGGCTGCCCGAGCTCGACCTCCTCGTCCGCACGAGCGGCGAGCGGCGCATCTCGAACTTCCTCCTCTGGCAGGCGGCCTACGCCGAGCTCCACTTCTCGGAGGTCCTCTGGCCGGACTTCCGCGACGCGGAGCTGTTCGCCGCCATCGCGGACTTCCAGGCGCGCGAGCGGCGCTTCGGCCTCACCGGCGCCCAGCTCGCCGGCCGCGCCCGCGAGTGACGATGGGCGCGTTCGACGCGAAGAACAGGAGGAACCTCGCCCTCCGGGTGGCGTCCGCGGCGCCCCTCTTCGCGCTGGCCGTGATCCTCACGTACATGGGGGGCATCTCGTTCGCGCTCCTGGCCGGCGTCGCCGCCTGCGTGGCGGCGGCGGAGCTCGTGTTGATGTTCGGCGGGATCGGGGCGGGAGAGGCGTTCGGGATCCTCTTCGCCGGCGCGATCCCTTTCATGGCGAGCTACGCGCGCGGCCTCGAGGTCCTGCCGGGCTGGTCCGGGCTCGTCATCGCGGGCGCGATGGTGGTGCTCCTGGCGCTGCTCCTCTTCCGGCACGAGCCGCTCGAGCGCATCCCGCGCGCCGCGTCGGTGGTGGTCCTGTCCTGGCTCTGGTGCGGGCTCCTCATCGCGGTCCTGGTCGGCGTCCGCCGCTTCGACGTGGCCTGGGTGATCATGGCGTTCGTCGTCACGTGGGCGAACGACACGGCGGCCTACTTCACGGGGCACGCCATCGGACGGCACAAGCTCCTCGAGCGGATCTCGCCCAAGAAGACCTGGGAGGGGTTCGCGGGCGGCATCGCGGGGAGCGTGGCCGGAGCGCTCGTCGTGCGCTGGCTGCTCCACCCCGGCGCCTTGGGGGTCGGCACCGCCGTGCTGGTGGGGCTCGGCGCCTCCGTCCTCGGACCGCTCGGCGACCTCGCCGAGTCCATGGTGAAGCGGGCCGCCGGGGTGAAGGACTCGGGAAGGACCATCCCCGGCCACGGCGGCCTCCTCGACCGCATCGACGCGCTCCTGTTCGTGGCGCCGTGGATCTACGTCTGCGCGGGGTACCTGGGGCCCTGAGTGGCCCCGGGGCGCCCCGGCCCGCGCCGTGCTAAGGATCCCGCCCGTGAAGAGGGTGGCCATCCTCGGCTCGACCGGGTCGGTCGGCGTGCAGGCGCTCGACGTGGTCTCGCGCTTCCCGGATCGCTTCGAGGTGGTGGGGCTCGCCGCGGGCCGGAACGCCGCGCGCCTCGCCGAGCAGGTGCGCCGGTTCCGTCCCAGGGTCGTCTCCATCGCGGACGAGGGCGCGGCGCGCCAGCTCGAGCAGCTCGTTCCCGCGGGGACCGAGGTCCTCTCCGGCGAGGCGGGCGCGGTGGGCGTCGCCTCCCATCCCGGCGTGGAGTTCGTGCTCGCCGCGATCTCCGGCGGCGCGGGCCTGCGCTCCACGGCGGCGGCCGTCGAGGCGGGGAAGTCGATCGGGCTCGCCAACAAGGAGTCCTTGGTCCTCGCCGGCGAGCTCATCATGTCGCGCGCCGCGGCGAAGGGCGTCTCCATCCTCCCGGTGGACTCCGAGCACAGCGCCATCCACCAGTCGCTCGTCGGCCACAACCGGGCGGAGGTCCGGCGCCTCATCCTCACCGCGTCCGGGGGTCCGCTCCGCATGGTCCCGGCGGCGGAGCTCTCCGCCATCACGCCCGAGCGCGCCTTGAAGCACCCGAACTGGTCGATGGGCGACAAGATCACCATCGACTCGGCCACCCTGATGAACAAGGGGCTCGAGGTCATCGAGGCCCGCTGGCTCTTCGGCGTCGAGCCCCGCCGCATCGACATCGTGGTTCACCCGGAGTCCATCGTTCACTCGATGGTCGAGTACATCGACGGCTCCATGGTCGCCCAGCTCGGCATCTCCGACATGCGGGGCCCCATCAGCTACGCCATGGGGCACCCGGAGCGGCTCCCCCTGGATCTCTCGCCGCTCGACCTCGGCAGGCTCGGCAAGCTCACCTTCGAGCCGCCCGACGCGGCTCGCTTCCCCGCCTTCACGCTCGCGTATCGCGCGCTCGAGATGGGCGGGACGGCCGCGGCCGCCCTCTCCGGCGCCGACGAGGCCGCGGTCGCCGCGTTCCTGGGCAAGCGCTGCCGTTTCACCGACGTCGCGGACGCCTGCGCCGCCGCGCTCGACGCGCACGCGCCCGAGCCGCTCCGCTCCGTGGAGCAGGCGATCGCCGCGAGCGAGTGGGGACGGCGAGAGGTGGAGAGGCGGCTGCGTTGACCCCCTCGAGAGGCCTTGCGTCCGGCTCCGCGGCGGCTGCGCCCGCGAAAGGCTAGACTGGCTGGGATGCCGGATCTCCTTCTCAAGGCGAGCTCGATCGTCCTCCTCCTCGGCGGGCTCATCTTCGTCCACGAGCTGGGCCACTTCCTCGTCGCCAAGGCGCTGGGCGTGAAGGTGCTCCGCTTCTCGATCGGCTTCGGGCCGCGCCTCTTCGGCCTCCAGCGCGGGGAGACCGAGTACCGCATCTCCGTCCTCCCCCTCGGCGGGTACGTGAAGATGGCCGGGGACGACCCCACCGAGCAGCTCGCGCCGGAGGACCGCGGGCGCGGCTTCCTCGAGCAGTCGCCCTGGAAGCGCCTCGCCATCGCCATCGCCGGGCCCACCGCGAACCTCGCCTTCCCCGCCCTCATCTACTTCGCGCTCACCGCCGCCCAGCACGGGAAGCCCACCACGGGCCCGTTCATCGGCACGGTCGCGCCCGGCTCGCCCGCGGCGGTGGCGGGGGTGAGGCCCGGCGACCGGATCCTCTCCGTGTCGGCGCCGGACGGTCCAGCGCGCCCCGTCCGCTACTTCTCGGACCTGCCCGACCTCGTCTCGCCCCACGCGGGCGAGCCGCTCACGTTTCGCGTCGAGCGGGACGGGAAGGAGATCGCGCCGCTCACCATCGTCCCGGTGGCGGAGGAGGAGCGAAACCAGATCGAGGTGGTGAAGAGGGGCGTCATCGGCGTGACCCCGGCGTACGCGCCCGCGGTGGTCGCCCCGGCGCGGCGCGGGGCCGCCGGTCCGCTCGAGCCCTTCGACCTCGTGGTGGCCGCCGGCGGAAAGCCGGTGCGACACTTCGGGGACCTCGCTCGCGTCCTGGACGAGCGCCGCTGCACGCCCGTCGATCTCGAGGTGGTCCGCGAGAAGCCGATCGAGCTGCCCGGGGCGACGCTCTCCTCCTACGACACCGTGAAGCTCGAGGCGGTTCCGACCTGCGCCGCGGGCGGGCCCGCCATCCTCCCCGCCGACCCCAAGGTCTCGACCTTCGTCGCCGCCGTCACGCCGGGCTCGCCCGCCGATCGCGCCGGGATCGCGCGCGGCGACGCCATCGCCTCGGTGAACGGCACGCCCGTCCACTCCATCCGCGACGTGAACGCGCAGGGCCGCGCCTTCAAGCCGGGCGCCACGGTGAAGCTGGGGCTCACGGACGGCCGGACCGTCGAGCTCGTCCCCGCGGTGGAGCGCTACATGGACGAGCTCACCAGGGAGGAGCGCGAGCGCCCGCTCATCGGCTTCTTTCCCGATCGCCGGGCCCTGGTGGACGCGCGTTCGCTCGTGGTCCAGGAGGTCCCCTTCACGCCCGGCGTGGTCGAGATGGCGCGCCTGGCCTGGCGCCAGCTCTTCGACGTGGTGCGCATCACGGTCCTCGTCATCGCCCGCATCGTCACCGGCCAGCTGAGCTTCAAGCTCGTGGGAGGGCCGATCACGCTCTTCTCCATCGCGAGCGAGGCGGCGGAGCAGGGGTGGGGAACGTTCCTCTCGCACATGGCGTTCATCAGCGTGAACCTCGGGCTCGTGAACCTGCTGCCCATCCCCGTCCTCGACGGCGGGCACATCGCGCAGGCCGGCCTGGAGAGCATCACGCGCCGGCCGCTGTCGGTGCGCGCCCGGGAGATCGCGAACATCGTGGGGCTCGTCCTCATCCTCACGCTCATGCTGTTCGTGTTCAAGAACGACATCGCGCGGCTCATGGGATGATTTGCCCGGCGGCCGCGGAGGTGGCATGACGGGTCCGTGCTGGTCGCCGCCCTCGACACCGCCACGCTGACGCTCTCCTGCGGCCTCGTGGACCTGGAGCGGGGCGGGGCGCCGCGGCTCCGATGCGACCGGACGGAACGCACCGGGCGAGCGAAGGGGCAGCCGGATGAGGCTGCCCCGGCCCCCCAGGGGGCCCCCAGCAATGAGCGCGGCTTCGCCGCGGATACCGATCTCGAGCGAGCGGGGGGACCGGGGGGGCGCGAGCCGAAGGCGAGTGTCCCCCCGGAAAAACTGACTCATTCCGCGCTCCTCCCCAAGGCGCTCGTCGAGCTGCTCCACGCGGTGGGCCTCGAGATCCCCGACGTGGAGGCCTACGCCATCGGCCTGGGACCGGGATCGTTCACCGGGCTGCGCATCGGGCTCGCCACGTGGAAGGGGCTCGCCTACGCGAACCGCAGGCCCATCGCCGGCGCGTCGAGCCTCGCCGCCATGGCGCTCGCGGCGGCCCCGGGCGCCGGCGACGGCGACGTGCTCGTGCCGCTCCTCGACGCGAAGAAGGGCGAGGTCTACGCCGGCTTCTACCGGGTGCGCGAGGGCGGCATCGTCGAGCTCGCCGACGACGCCGCGCTCCCGCCGGCTGCGGTGGCGGAGCGCGTGCGCGCCGTCTCGGGCGGGCGCGCCTCGGGCTTCGGCGAAGGGTACGACGCCTACGCCGGCGTGCTCGAGCCCGGGCTCCCGCGGCTCGAGACCGAGGTGCGGACGCCCCCGGCCGCCGCCGTCGGCGCGCTCGTCGCCGAGACCTTGCTCGGGGCGAGCTACGATCCGGAGGCGCTCTTCGCGCTCGAGCCGCGCTACGTGCGGCCGAGCGAGGCGGAGCTGAAGTTCCCGAAGGGCATCCCGCCGGCGGGCGGGAGGCCGGGCGAGGAGCGCTAGCCGTGCGCGTGTTCGTGACGGGGGCGACCGGGCTCGTGGGACGGCCCCTGTGCGCCGCGCTCGTCGGGAAGGGTCACGCCGTCACGGGGCTCACGCGCACGGCGAGCGGCGCCGCTCGCCTCCCGCCGGGCGTGCGGCCCCTGCAGGGCGATCCCGCGTCGCCCGGGGCGTGGCAGGAGGAGCTCGCGCGCTGCGAGGCCTGCGTGAACCTCGCGGGCGAGCCGCTCGCCGCGGGGCGCTGGAACGCGGAGCGAAAGCGGCGCATCCGGGAGAGCCGCGTCCGCGCGACCGAGAACGTCGCCGCGGTCCTCCGCGAGCGAGGCCCGGCCGTGCTCGTCAACGCGAGCGCGGTCGGCTTCTACGGCTCGCGCGGCGACGAGGTCCTCGACGAGCAGTCCGCGCCCGGAGCGGGCTTTCTCGCCGAGACCTGCCTGGCCTGGGAGGCCGCCGCGGCGCCGGCCTCGGCGCGGGCCAGGGTCGTCCTGCTCCGCACCGGCCTCGTGCTCGGCTCGGAGGGCGGCGCGCTGCCCGAGCTCGTGCGCCCGTTCCGCCTCTTCGCCGGCGGGCCGCTCGGCGACGGAGCCTTCTGGCAGCCCTGGATCCACCTCGCCGACGAGGTCGGCCTCGTCCTCCTCGCGCTCGAGGACGAGCGCGCGAGCGGGCCCATGAACGCCTCGGCGCCGGAGCCCGTCCGGAACCGCGAGCTCGCGAAGGCGATCGGCGGCGTCCTCCACCGGCCGAGCGCGCTGCCGGCGCCGGCGTTCGCGATGAGGCTCGCGCTCGGCGAGATGGCCGGCGTCGTCCTCTCGAGCCAGCGCGCCGTGCCCCGCAAGGCCCTCGCGCTCGGATACCGGCACCGCTTCGCCGACCTCGCGCCGGCGCTCCGCGATCTGCTCCTCCGTTGACCTCGCCCTGCGGCGGGGGGACGATGTCCGCCTTGCGCTCGCCTCCGAACGCTTCCGCCCTGGCCCGGGCCGTCCCGGCCGCCGCCGCGGCCCGCATCGAGGTCGCGGCCTCGCGGCACCGCCTGGTGCGCGAGACCTGGCGCACCTGGCCGAACGCGGTGACGGCGCTCCGGGTGGCCGCGGCCCTCGCCTGCTTCGTCGTCGCGGCGCTCCGGCAGAGCGAGGCCTGGAACTACGCCGGCCTCGCCGTGTACTGGCTCCTCGACGTCGCCGACGGGACGCTGGCGCGGGCGCTCCGCCAGGAGACGCGCATCGGGGCGCAGCTCGACATCCTCTCCGACCGGCTCCTCATCGGCGCGTTCTACGCCAACTTCCTGCGCGGACACCCGGCCATGGCGATCCCCATCGCCCTGTACCTCTTCCAGTTCGTGGTCCTCGACCAGTACCTCTCGCACCAGTTCATGCGCTGGCCCTGCCTCTCGCCGAACTACTTCCACGAGGTCGACCGGCCGATCTGGGCGTGGAACTGGTCGCCGGCGGCCAAGCTGGCGAACGGGCCCCTCGCCACCGGCGCCATCGTGGGCGCGGCGCTCGGCGGGCTGGGCTGGATCGCGCCCGCCGCCGTCTGCGCCGCGGTCATCGGCCTCAAGGTCTGGTCCATCGCGCGGCTCGCCTCGCTGCCCGATCCGGAGCCCTGGCTCCGCCGCGCCGGCGGCCGCCGGTAGGCGCCGTGTCGGCCGACGAGATCATCCTCCGCCTCGGCATCCCGCTCGCGACCTTCGTCTGGTGCATGACGAGCGGGGTCATGCCCATCGTGAACGCCGAGATCTTCCTCGTCGGCGTCGCGGCCGTGACGCCGTCCTCGCGGCTCTGGGTGATCGTGGCGATGGCCACGGCCGGGCAGATGATCGCGAAGTCGTTCATGTACCTCGTGGGCCGCGGCGTGTTCCGGCTGCCGCTCGGCAAGGCGAGGCTCGACCTCGAGGCCGCGCGCGTCCGGGTGGCGGGGTGGCGGAGCAAGGATCTGATCGTCTTCGTCTCGGCGGCGCTGGGGCTGCCACCCTTCTTCTTCACGTCGATCGTCGCCGGCACGCTGCGGTTCCCGTTCGCGCGGTTCTTCGGGTTCGGGCTCGCCGGGCGGGTGGTGCGGTTCTCGGTCCTCGTGGCCGTGCCGTCGCTGGGGCGATGGGTCGCGGAGGTCGCTGGGGGGTGGCTTCGCTCCGGGTCCGGGGTCGAGATCGCGGTCGGGGTCGTGGTCGGGGTCGCGGTGGGTGTCGTGGTCGGCGCCGTGGTGTCCCGCTCGACGCCCCGCCGGATCGACCGGTCGCCCCTCACCCCCGGCCGCTTGCCCGGATTCCCCCCACCGGCTGCCTTGAACCCGCCCGCCCACGCGGTTAGCGTTGCCGCCTCGATGCGCCCCCTCCGCTCGACCCGCTCCGACGTCCGGGCGCTGCCGCCGGCCCACCGCGGCTTCTACGAGGACGCGCGGGCGGTGCTCCCGGCGGAGCGGCTCATCTGCGATCCGCTCCGCACCCTCGCCTACGGCACCGACGCGAGCTTCTACCGGCTCGTGCCGAAGGTGGTGGCGCGCGTGCGCACGGTCGGCGAGGTGCAGGCGGTCCTCGGGCTCGCGCGGCGCCACCGCGTGCCGCTCACGTTCCGCGCCGCGGGCACGAGCCTCTCCGGCCAGGCGGTGACCGACTCCGTGCTCGTCCAGCTCGACGGCTGGAAGGGCCGGCGCATCGTGGACGGCGGCGCGGCGGTGGTCCTCGAGCCGGGCGTCATCGGCGCCGAGGCGAACGCGCTCCTCGCGCCCCTGGGGCGGAAGATCGGGCCCGACCCGGCCTCCATCGGCACCTGTCAGATCGGCGGCATCGCCTCGAACAACGCCTCGGGGATGTGCTGCGGCACGGCCCAGAACAGCTACCGCACGGTCCGCGCCATGAAGCTCGTCCTCGCGGACGGCACGCTCGTGGACACCGCGGATCCGGCCGACCGCGCCCGGCTCCGGGAGACGCACGCGGCGCTCCTCGAGGGCCTCGCCGCCATCCGCCGCGAGATCCTCGGGGACCCGGCGCTGGAGCGCCGCATCCGCGAGAAGTACCGGATCAAGAACACCACCGGCTACGGCCTCAACGCGTTCGTCGACTTCGAGGATCCCGTCGACATCCTCCTCCACCTCCTCATCGGCGCGGAGGGGACGCTCGGTTTCATCGCGGAGGTCACGTTCGCGACCGTGGAGGAGCACGCTCACAAGGCGAGCGCGCTCGTCCTCTTCCCCGACGTCGACACGGCTTCCCGCGCCACCCAGCGCCTCTCGGGCGGCCCGGTCTCGGCCGTCGAGATGATGGACCGCGCCTCGCTCCGCTCCGTCGAGGCGAAGCCGGGGCTCCCGCCCGTGCTCCGCACCCTCGGCCCCGACGTCTGCGCGCTGCTCGTCGAGGTCCGCGCGGCGGATCCCGCCGGCGTGACCCGCAACGCCGACGCGGCGGCGGCGCTCCTGGAGGGCCTGCCCACCGTGGAGCCCATCCGCTTCACCCCCGTGAACGCCGAGTACGAGCGGCTCTGGGACATCCGCCGCGGCCTCTTCCCGGCGGTCGGCGCCGCGCGCCGCATCGGCACGACCGTGGTCATCGAGGACGTCGCCTTCCCCATGCAGCACCTCGCCGCGGGCACGGCCGAGCTGCAGCGGCTCTTCCGGGAGCACGGCTACGACGAGGGAATCATCTTCGGCCACGCGCTCGACGGAAACCTGCACTTCGTCTTCACGCAGGGCTTCGGCGACCCGGCCGAGATCGAGCGCTACAGCCGCTTCATGGACGACGTCTGCGAGATGGTGGCGAAGCGCTTCGACGGCTCGCTCAAGGGCGAGCACGGCACCGGCCGCAACATGACGCCCTTCGTGGCGCTGGAGTGGGGCGAGAAGGCGTACGCGCTCATGCGGCGCGTGAAGGCGCTCCTCGATCCGGACGGCCTCCTCAACCCGGGCGTCATCCTGAACGACGATCCGCGCGCCCACCTGAAGGACCTGAAGGCCCTGCCCCACGCCCACGACCTCGTCGATCGCTGCACGGAGTGCGGCTTCTGCGAGCCGCGCTGCCCGTCGCGCGCCCTCACCCTCACGCCCCGGCAGCGCATCACGGTGCGGCGGGCCATCGCGCAGCTCGCGGGCTCGGGCGACCCCGCCGCCGGCGCCCGCCGCCGCAGGCTCGAGAAGGACTACGCCTACCTCGGGGACGACACCTGCGCGGCCGACGGCCTCTGCGCCACGGCCTGCCCGGTCGGCATCGACACGGGGAAGCTCACGAAGGCGCGGCGCGCCGAGGCCCGGTCCCCGCTCGCGAACGCGATCGCGGGCCTCGCCGCCCACCGCTTCGGCTGGACCTCGGCGGGCGCGCGCGC
>DATDDC010000691.1:0-11719 GCA_036523995.1 Anaeromyxobacter sp. | reverse complement strand
ATCGACCTCCTCGTGGCCGCGGACGGCGCGGAGGCGCTGCGGGCCGCCGCCGCCCGCCAGGGCGCGACGCCGCTCGGCCAGGACGACCTCGAGGCGCTCCGCGTGCTCGCCGGGATCGCTCGCTTCGGCGCCGACATGGATCCCTCCCGCCTCCCCATGGAGGCGGGGCTCACGCGCGCCGCCATCTCCTTCGGCAAGGGCTGCTACACCGGCCAGGAGGTCGTGCTGCGCGCGACGGTGCGCGGCCACCTCCAGCGCGGCCTCGTCCAGCTCGAGGTCCCGCCCGGCGCCGCAGCCGGCACGCCGCTCACCGCGAACGGCCAGGAGGTCGGCGCCCTGACGAGCGTCGCCGACACCCCCGAGGGCAGGATCGCCCTCGGCTACCTGCGGCGGGCCCACTGGAAGGAAGGCGAGCGGGTCGGCGCGGGCGCCGGCGAGGCCGTGGTGCGGAAGGTGATCGTGGAGGACGGGCTGCCGGGGTAGGGCTACGCCTCGGCGACCGGAATCTCCGGCCCCTTCGTCCTGTCCTGCTTCGACGGCTGCGCGTCGATCTGCCTCCGCAGCTCCGCGATCTCCTCCTTCAGCTCCGAGCGGACCGCGCCGATCTCCTTCCTCACGTCCTCGAACGTGTAGCGGATCTCCTCGGCGGAGATGCCGAGCAGCCGGCGCCGCAGGCCGGCGACGAGCGTCTCTACGATCTTCATGGCGACCCCCTCAGCTCTTCTTCGCGTGAATGGGGCAGGACTTTATGGCGCCCAGAGGGTCGATGGCGTCGCTGCCGGTGATGATCTCCTTGATGGTCCCGTCCTTGTCGACGACGAACGTCGCGCGGTTCGCGAGGCCCACCACCGGAATGGTGCCGCCGTACTGCTTCGCCACCTTGCCGCTCGCATCCGAGAGGAGCGGGTAGGGGAGCTTGTACTCGTCCTTGAACTTCTTCTGCGTCTCCACGGAGTCCGTGGAGATGCCCACGACCTGGGCGCCCTTCCCGACCACGTCGGCATACCGGTCCCGGTACGCTTGGACCTCGCGCGTTCAACCCGAAGTGAATGCCTTGGGGTAGAACGCGAGGATGACCGGTCCGCTCTCGAGCAGCTTCGAGAGCGCGACGGGCTCTCCTGCCGTGTCGGGCAGGGTGAATTCGGGGGCCTTGTCGCCCACCTTCACTGCGGCGGATCCGAGCAGCATGGCGAGGATTGGCATGTTCATGGAAAACGGCTCCTCCGGCGCGTTCCTTAGTGGGGCGCCTCCGGGGGAGCAAGCCTTCGCCAGGAGTAACAGCGGGCCTCGACGGGGCGTCACGCCCGGAGGCGCTCGTAGCGGGCGAGGAGCACGGCCACGTCGTCGCGATGCCAGAAACCGACCTGATCCGGCAGCTCTGCGAGCGTGCGCGCGGCGAATCCGGAGACGGGCGGCCGGGGGTCCGGCGCGTCGCCGGAGACCTCGCCGGCCACCGCCAGGGCGAGGTGCCAGGCGTCGCCGACGCGGGCCTGGCGCGTGCCGACGACCACCGCGCCCTCGAGCCCGAGGCCGAGCTGCTCGCGCACGATCCGCGCGGCGGCCTCGCCCGGCTGCTCCCCCTGCGCGAGCAGGCCCGAGGGGAGCCACCAGCGTCCGAGCTGGGCCTGGCCGTGGTAGCCGCCGATGACCTCGGCCACGATCACGCGCCGCAGCTCGAGGACGACGGGCACGACGTCGATGCGCACGATCAGGGGCGAGCTCGCCATCTCCCCGCGCTCCGCTCAGTGGACCGGGGCGCCGGGAGGGGCGGACGTCCGCCAGGCGCGGTTCACGCGCGCGGCGAAGGCGCGTGCGCGCTCGAGCACGTGCACGCTCGTGACCGCGGCGGGGACGACGTCCATGCGGGGAACGGGCCCCTGCGCGTCCGTGAGCTCGAACGAGAGCACCCGGCCCGGCTGGGGAAGGCGCGAGGCGATCTCCTCGGCCGCGCCGCGGCGGGAGGCCGCCACGGCCGCCGTCGCTCGCAGCGCCGCGGCGAGGTGGGCGTGCAGGTCCTCGACGGGCGCGCTGCTGGCCTCCATGGCGAGATCGGCGCCCGTGAGGGCCTCGTCGAGGTCCGGCGTGAAGAGCATGCCGTCGAGGATGCGCTGGCGCTCCGTGCGCGTGATGGCGCCCGAGGCGAACGCGAGCTCCACGCGCCCTCGGACCACCTCGAAGGCCCGATCCAGGGCGGAGTCGGACGCGTCGAAGATCCGGACGGCGCAGCCCGCGAGCGCTGCCAGGACCGCGCAGGTCGTCCCGGCCTCGCTCGCGCCGACCACCGCCACCGTCTCGATCTGGAGCATTCCTCCCGCCCGCCGCCCCTCCGAAGGTGTAGCCGCCTCGCCATGCCGCTGGCAAGGGCGAGCGCTCCCGGATAACTTCCGATCCTCCCGTTCTGCCGTTCCCCTTCCCGATGGAGGCGCCATGAAGGCGGTTGCGATCCGTTCCCACGGCGGCCCCGAGGTGGTGAAGCTCGAGGACCTCCCCGATCCGCAGCCCGGGCCGGGCCAGGCGGTCGTGGCGGTGAAGGCCGCCGCGCTGAACCACCTCGACATCTGGGTGCGCAAGGGCTGGCCGGGGCTGACGCTCGCCTTCCCGCACGTGCTCGGCTCCGACGTGGCCGGCGTGGTGGAGGCGGTCGGCGCCGGCGTCGAAGGCCTTGAGGCGGGCGACGCCGTGGTGGTGAACCCGAGCCTCGGGTGCGGCCGCTGCGAGCAATGCCTCGCCGGCCACGAGAACCTGTGCCGGAAGTTCTCGATCCTCGGCGAGCACGTCTCGGGCGGGCAGGCGCAGCGGCTCGCGGTGCCGGCGCGGAACGTCCTTCCCAAGCCGCAGCGCCTCTCCTTCGAGGAGGCCGCGGCGGTCCCGCTCACGTTCATGACGGCCTGGCACGCGCTCGTGCAGCGCGCGAAGGTGCGCCTGGGCGAGACGGTGCTCGTCCACGCCGCGGGCTCGGGCGTCGGCGTCGCCGCCGTCCAGATCGCGAAGCTCCTCGGGGCCCGCGTCATCGCCACCGCGGGCTCGGACGCCAAGCTCGAGAAGGCGAAGGCGCTCGGCGCCGACGAGGTCGTGAACTACGAGACGCAGGACTTCTCGAAGGAGGTGAAGCGCCTCACCGACCGGAAGGGCGTCGACGTCGTCTTCGAGCACGTCGGGAAGAAGACGTGGGAGAAGTCGATCCTCTCCGTCGCCATCGGGGGCCGCATCACCACCGTGGGCGCCACCACGGGCTTCGATCCCTTGACCGATCTGCGGCACGTCTTCTTCCGGCAGATCTCGATCCTCGGCTCCACCATGGGGACGGCGGCCGACCTCCTCGCGGTGCTGAGGTTCGTGGGGGAGGGGAAGCTCCGGCCGGTGGTGGACCGGGTGCTCCCGCTCGCGGAGGCCCGCAAGGGCCAGGACCTCCTCTCGGAGCGGGCGCAGTTCGGGAAGATCGTTCTGGTGCCGTGAGGTTTCGAAGGGAGGAGGAGGACGACATGACGAACCGAACCGGCTTCGCCGCCCTCGCGGTCGCGGCGGCCTTCGCGGCCGCGTGCGGGGGGAAGGACAGCTGCCCGACGGCGGCGGCCAACGCCGAGAACCAGAACATGGCGAGCGCGTGCAGCGCGCCCGCGCCGCAGCAGGTCGCGATCAAGCTCAACCTCTGCGAGGCGTGCAGCCACACGGATCCGACGTGCACGCCGGATCTTCACGCCCTGGGGACGAACGACATCTTCCTCGACACGAAGTGGGAGGTCTGCACCGACAACTCGAGCTGCGCGGTGAACGCGTGCGCGACGGTCACCTGCCAGTTCTCGGTGCCGAACGGTACGTACCAGGTCACCACGCTCGGCAAGTCGGGCTCCGCAGCGTCGTTCACCCTCGACACCACGTCGGGAAGCCCGGTGTGTAGCGGCAGCATCTAGCGCGCCGGCTCTTCCCGCGGTCCTCAGGGCGAATCCTCCCGCGAGCGCGCTGACTCGCAGCAGGGGACTCGCGCGCGATCGAACGCGCGCGCAACCCACGAAGGAGATCCCATGCTGCGCCGAATCCTCGCCGTCACCGCCGTCGCCGCCGTCGCGCTCCTCGCCGCCGAGGTCGTCGCCGGCGAGTCCTCGCTCCCGAAGGGGTACCGGAGCTGGGCCCACGTGAAGTCGATGATCATCACCGACAAGGGCCACGCTCTCTACGGCTTCCACAACGTCTACGCGAACCCGCAGGCGCTCGAGGCGATGCGCAAGGGGAGCGCCTACCCGAAGGGCTCCCAGCTCGTGGTGTCGTTCTACGAGGTCGCGGCGGACGGCCCCATGCTCTCGCAGGGCAAGAAGATCATGGACACGTACATGAAGAAGGACGCCTCCGCGAAGGACACCGGCGGCTGGGTCTTCGGCGTGTTCGGCCCCGATGGCAAGCCGCTGCAGATGGACGTCGTGAAGGGCTGCTACGAGTGCCACGCGGGCGGCGCCAAGGGCACCGACCTCGTGTTCTCGAAGTTCATCGAGTAGGGCTGGGGGAGGTGGGCCGGCCGTCGCGCTCGCGGCGGCCGGCCCTTTCTTTTCAGGCGAAGCGCATGCCGCGCTTCATCTCGCGGAGGCGCCGCACCCGCTCCTCGATGGGCGGGTGCGTGGAGAAGAGGCGCAGGAAGGCCGAGCCGGCGCCGCGGAACGGGTTCACGATGAAGAGGTGCGCCGTGGCGGGCCCGCCGAACTCGTAGTGGGACCGCTGGTTCTCGCTCTCGAGCGCCAGGAGCGCCTCGGCGAGCGGCTCGGGGTCGCCCACGAGGGCGGCGCCGGAGGCGTCGGCGCCGAACTCGCGCGAGCGGGACACGGCGAGCTGGACGATGAGGGCCACGATGGGCGCCACGATGGCCCAGGCGAGGGCCCCCACGATGTTCGAGCCGCCCTCGTCGTCGTCGCGCCGGCCGCCGAACCCGCCGAGGAACGCGCCCCACTGGATGAGGTGGCCGAGGGAGGAGATGAGCCCGGCGATGGCGGCGGCGATGGTGGCGATGAGCACGTCGCGGTTCTGGACGTGCGAGAGCTCGTGGGCGAGGACGCCCTCGAGCTGGCGGCGGTCGAGGGTGCGGAGGATTCCCTGCGTCACGGCCACGGCCGCGTGCGATGGGTTCCGGCCGGTGGCGAAGGCGTTCGGCGTCTCCGAGGGGATGACGTAGATCCGGGGCAGGGGCATGCCGGCCTTGCGCGTGAGCCGCTCCACGATGTCGTAGACCTCGGGGAGCTGCTCGCGCGTCACGGGCTGGGCCCGGTGCGCCATGAGCGCGATCTTGTCGGAGAACCAGTAGGAGACGAGGTTCAGGACGAGGCCGATGCCGCCGAAGAGCAGCATCCCGCTCGTGCCGCCGAACATCTCGCCGCCGATGGCGAGGATGGCGATGAGGAACGCCATGAGCATGGCGGTCTTGGCGTAGTTCCGGCCGAAGCCGGTGGGCTTGCGGGCCTGCATCATTCCGCGCGGCGCTTCCGTGGCATCCCAGGGCATGGCTTTTCCTTAACCACTCGGCGGTGCCAGTCAATCCGGCCGGCCGGGGGCCGGGCCGGGAGGCCGCTCGGATTCGGCCGTTTTCTCGCGTGGATGCGCCCCCCGTGCTAAAGGCGATATCGAGAGGTTCCACGTGATGGCGGCTCGGAAGGCGGCGGCGAAGGGGAAGGCGAAGCCCGCCGGCAAGGCGGCTGCGAAGCAGCTCGAGCTCGTCGCGGTGCCGGCCGCGCCCGCCCGGAGGGGCAAGGCGCCCCCGGCGCCCACGAAGGTCGCGAAGCGGCCCGGGCGCGGCGCGAAGGCGCAGCCCGAGCCGGTGGTCGTGCCGGTCCCCGAGCCCGAGCCCGCGCCCCCGCCGGTCGAGAAGGAGAGGGCCCCGCGCCGCCGCGCCACCGCGGAGCAGATGGCCGCGAAGCAGCGCGAGATCTCCATCTCCGAGTTCTTCACCAAGAACCGCCACCTCCTCGGCTTCGACAACCCCTCCAAGGCGCTCCTCACCACCATCAAGGAGGCGGTGGACAACTCGCTCGACGCCTGCGAGGAGGCGGGCATCGTCCCCGAGATCACCGTCGAGGTCCGCGACCTTGGCTTCGAGGGGCGAGCGCAGGGGCAGACGGAGGAGTCTGCCCCGGCCCCCCAGGGGGCCCCCAAGAACGTGCGCGGCTCCGCCGCGGGTACGCGTCTCGAGCGAGCGGGGGGTTCGGGGGGTGCTGTCCCCCCCGATACGAAGTCCGAGCTGACCAAGGGTGAAGGCCGCTTCGTGGTCGTGGTGGAGGACAACGGCCCCGGCATCGTGAAGGCGCAGGTGCCGAAGATCTTCGGCAAGCTCCTCTACGGCTCGAAGTTCCACCGCCTGAAGCAGTCGCGCGGCCAGCAGGGCATCGGCATCAGCGCGGCGGCCATGTACGGGCAGCTCACCACCGGGCAGCCGATCCGGGTGACCTCGCGCATCGGCAAGGGGAAGCCCGCCCACTACTTCGAGATCCAGATCGACACGCGCAAGAACAACCCGGTCGTCACGAAGGACGAAGCGCTCGACGAGTGGCACCAGGAGCACGGCACGCGGGTCGAGCTCGAGATCGTGGCGAACTGGCAGCAGGGGCAGCGCTTCGTGAACCGGTACGTGGAGCACACCGCGCTCGCGAACCCGCACTGCACGCTGCACTACGTCCGGCCTCGCCAGGAGCCGCTCTCCTTCCCGCGGGCCACGGAGGAGCTGCCCAAGGAGGCGGTGGAGATCCGGCCTCACCCGCACGGCGTCGAGCTCGGCGCGCTCATGCTCATGGCGGGGGACTCGAAGAGCCACGACGTGAAGGGCTTCCTCCAGACCGCCTTCTCGCGCGTGTCGGCCACGGTGGCCGACGAGATCGTCCAGCGCGCCGGCGTCAGGGGGAAGGTGCGCCCTCGCGACCTCGCCGAGGATCGCGAGCTCGCGGAGAGGCTGCACAAGGCCATCGGCGAGACGAAGATCATGAACCCGCCGACGAACTGCCTCTCGCCCATCGGCGACGAGCTCATGAAGCGCGGGCTCATCTCCTTCCTCAGCGTCATCGAGAGCGAGGGGCCGGAGGAGAACGGCGACTCCCAGCTCGACCTCGACTCCGCCTCGAAGAAGAAGGTTCCGAAACGCGGCAAAGGCAAAGCCGATCACTCGGAAGCGCCGCCGCCCCAGGCGCCGGAGGCGCCGAAGGAAGACGGCGTCGAGAACATAAAGGGCCACAACTACTTCATCGCCACGGTGACGCGGCCGCCCAAGGTGTACCGCGGCAACCCCTTCCAGGTGGAGGTGGGGCTCGCCTACGGCGGCTCCTGGCCCGCGGACAAGCCGGTCGAGCTCTTCCGCTTCGCGAACCGCGTGCCGCTCCTCTTCCAGCGCGGCGCCTGCGGCATGACCGAGGCGGTGGTGAAGACCGACTGGCGGAACTACCTCCTCTCGCAGCCGAAGGGCTCGCTGCCGGTCGGGCCCATGGCGCTCCTCGTCCACATCGCCTCGGTGTGGGTGCCCTTCACCTCCGAGGCGAAGGAGGCGGTGGCGCACTACCCGGAGATCACGCGCGAGATCCAGCTCGCGGCGCAGGAGTGCGGCCGCAAGCTCGCCTCGCACATCCGCAAGAGGCAGCACGCGCAGTACCAGGCCGAGCGCCGCTCCATCTTCGAGCTCTACATCCAGGAGGTGGCGCGGTCCGTGGGGAAGATCACCGGAAGGAGCCCGGATCCGATCCGGCGGGATTTCATGCGGCTCGCGGAGAAGGTGACCGAGGCCGAGCTGAAGGCGCAGGACGCGAAGCTCCAGGACATGAGCGAGAAGATCACGAAGCGGCCGCGGCGGGCCGAGCAGGAAGAGACGGAGTAGGACCACATGGCGCGCCTCGACGCGGCGGACAAGAAGACGATCGGCAAGATCGAGAACCTCGCGGAATCGGTGCTGAAGGCGACGAAGGGCGGGAAGAACCCCTTCGTCGAGATCCCCATCCGCTCGCTCGCGAACGTGAGGTGGAGCGAGAAGAAGCGGCTCATCGAGCTCGGGACCCAGCGCCAGAAGCGCTACTTCTTCAACGTCTCCATGGCGAAGAAGTTCATGCAGACCTTCCTCGTGTCGGAGGCCTGCAAGGAGCTCATCGACTCCGGGAAGACGACGAGCATCCGCGACCTCTACTACATGACGAAGCACGCCCTCGGGGAGACGAAGCAGAACACCTTCGAGGAGCAGGAGGAGTCGGACCCCATCATCGAGGACCTCGAGGTGGCGGTGGACTCGCTCCGCGAGGAGCTGCACCTCTTCGCCACGGGGCGCGGCTCCATGGTGGGCCCGCTCACCATCCGCGACTCCGGCGACACCATCGATCTGCGCCGCATGGGGTCGGGCGGCTGGTCGGTGCCGTCGATCGTGGAGGAGCACGTCGTCCAAATCGGTAAGAGCGAGGCGAAGTACGTGCTCCTCGTGGAGAAGGACGCCGTCTGGAAGCGCTTCAACGAGGACAAGTACTGGCAGCGCGAGAAGTGCATCATCATCACCGGGCAGGGCCAGCCTCCGCGCGGCGTGCGCCGCCTCGTGCAGCGGATGCACTCGGAGCTGAAGCTGCCGGTGTACGTCCTCGTCGACAACGATCCGTGGGGCTTCTACATCTACTCGGTGCTGAAGCAGGGCTCCATCAACCTCGCCTACGAGTCGATGCGCATGGCGGTGCCCGACGCGCGTTTCGTCGGCCTCTCCTCGTTCGACAAGCTCACCTTCAAGCTGCCCGCGAACGTCGCCATCAAGATGAACGACCAGGACAACTCCCGCGCCAAGCAGATGCTGGCCTATCCCTGGTTCCAGGCGAAGCGGTGGCAGCAGGAGATCGAGGAGATGGTGAAGTCGGGCGTGAAGTTCGAGCTCGAGGCGCTGTCGCGCCGCGGCATCAGCTTCATCACCGAGGAGTACCTCCCCAAGAAGCTCAAGGACCGGGACTGGCTCGAATGAATCGGTCGCGAGGAATTTGACGGCATGCCAACCCGGGGTGAGACTCACCGGGGGTCAAAGCACGGAAGGAGCGTGACATGCCGGCGAAGCGTGGAAACCGCACGAAGAGGAAGCTCAGGAACCGGTCGAAGGCGAAGCGCGTGGGCGCGCGCGGCAAGCGCGCCCGCAGCGTGAAGCGGAAGCGCCGCGCCAAGCGCGGACCCCGCTAGGCTTCGGCGCAGGACTCTCCTCGCGAGGGCCGGCCCGGGCGCTCCGCGCGTCCGCGCGCCGGCCTCGTCGTTTCCCCCGCCCGCGTGCGGACCAGGAGCCGGCTCGTGCCGAGCCTCCCTCGCTGGCCGGGGACCCCGGGCGAGAGCGCGAGCCCGGCGAATCGGGCCGGGCCGGCCCGCGACGAGCCGGGGCCCCCTCCTCCTTCCCGGGCCCGGACGCCGCTCGCCTTGACCCGCCGTGACGCCCCGTGGTGAGGTCCGGTCATGAGAGTCGCCGCCGTCCTCGCGGTCCTCGCCCTCGGCTCGCCCGCCGCCCTCGCGGAGGGGCCGAAGCCGCTCGAGATGAGCGTGGGCGACCGGGTCAACGTCTGCACCGCGGGGCTCGCCTCCTGCCCCGTCCAGACGTCGATCTGCGACGACCCCAGGATCGCGACCGTCGAGATCGGGAAGGCGGGCGCGGAGATCCGGGCCGTCTCGCCCGGCTCCACGCTCTGCGGCCTCGTGGGGGCGAGCGGCCTCCGCCGCGTCGTCCGCGTGACGGTCAACGCCGCCTCGCCCGGCGGCGGCCAGAAGAAGCCGGAGCGTTGATGCTCCGCCCGGGCGATGCCGCGCCTAGGGCGCAGGTCAGGGACCTCGCGCGACGCCCCGTGGACCTCTCCTCGCTCGCGGCGGCGGGGCCGGCGCTCCTCTTCTTCTACAAGGGCGACTGCCCGGCGTGCGCGCTCGCGGCGCACGCCCTCCCGCGGCTCGCGGCCGTGCCGGGCGTCGCCGTCGCCGCGGTGTCGCAGGACGGCGAGGCGGAGACGCGCGCGTTCGCGGCGCAGCACGGCCTCGGGGCCCGCGTGACCCTGCTCCTGGACGAGGCGCCGTTCCAGGCGTCCGACGCGTTCGGCGTGCGCGCCACGCCCACCTGGTACCTGCTCGCGCCGGGCGGGCGGGTCGAGGCCGCGGCGGAAGGCTGGAGCCGCGACGACGCGAACGCGCTCGCGGCGAACGCGGCGGCGCTCGCCGGCGCCTCGCCGGTCGCCGTCTCCACCGCGGCGGACGGGCCGGCGTTCCGGCCCGGCTGAAGCGCGAGGAACGCGCCCTAGGTCGGGGCGCGAAGGGGCACTAGCCCACGCGGAGCGCCGGCTCCGGCTCGCCGAAGAACGGCCCGCAGCGCTCGACGAAGCCATCGAGCGCCGCGCGCTCCTCGGCCGAGAGGCGCCGCTCGAGCAGCTCGGAGAGGCGCTCGCGGAACGTGGCGGTGCTCTCGGCGTAGCCGTCGGGCGTGATGGCGCCGTCGACGAGCCGGTGGCGCAGGAAGAGCAGGAAGGTCTGCACCACGTCCGTCATGCAGTACGCCGCGATGCGGCCGAGCGCGCCCTGCGCGTAGAGCGCCTGCACGTCGGCTCCGGCCACGCCCTCCTTGCCCGGGAGCCCGACGAGCTTGGCGTAGAGATCGAGCGGCGCGGAGCTGGCCATGCCCTGCGCCGAGAGGATCTCCTTCAGGTCGTGGTGCTCGACGATGACGCCTGCGCGCCGGGCGGCGAACCATCCCGGGATGGGGACGGCGTGCTTCAGCGAGCGGAGCTCGAGCACGGGGATGTCGAAGCCCTTCCCGTGGAAGGTGACGAGCGCCGCCCCGGCGAGGCGGTCCCAGGTGCGGGCGAGGAACTCCGCCTCGCCGCCCTCGCGGTCGGTCCAGGCGACGACGTCGCTGAGGCCGATGATCCCGCCGTCCTCGACGGCCTCGAGCAGGCAGGCCGCGACGGGCCGGTGGTACGGCAGCGGGAGGAAGTCGCTCCGTCCTCCCGTTCGCTCGCGGCGCGCCGCGAGGACGCGTCGGAGGGCCTCGCCGTAGGACCGGGTGGGCTCACCGTCCACGGCCGAGACGAGCGCCTCGTCGGCCACCGTCTCGAGGTCGAACGTCACGTATCGGCGCACGGACGCAGTGTGGCAGCCCCGTCTGACACGCCTCCCGGGCGCTACGAACGAGCGGCCCCACTTTGGGGGTGGCCCCACAGGGCTTGCCCATTCTCGACGCAATGCGTTAACGTGCGCGCACCTACCAGGAGGAACGGACGATGACGCTGCAAGAGCGGTTCAACACCTTCGAGAACGAAGCCCGCGGCCGCATCCACCGGGCGCTCGCGACCGGAAACGAGAAGCTCCTCGAGCTGGACGAGGCCCTCGCCAAGGTCGCGAAGGACGACTGGTCCGTACCGCGAGTGAAGCGCGAGCTCGAGGGGCTGCGGGCGCGGGCGGACACGCTCCGCACGAAGGCGATCGAGCGCGCGAGCGCGCTGCCGGGCGAGGCCGTGAGCCGGCTCGCCACCGGGACGCGGACGCCCATCCAGAACCTCGCGAAGAGCCTCGCCGAGTTCGCGAAGCGCATCGGGCCGGCGAAGCAGGACGAGGCGAAGGGGAACGGCGAGGCCGCGAAGGCGAACGGCGGCGCGAAGGCGAAGGCCGGCGGCCAGAAGGCGTAGCCGCCGCGGGGCGCTGTCGAGCGCCGCGAGCGCCGGGCCGGCGGCTCGACCTCGCGCACCGCGCATCAGGGACGCCGAGGGGGGACGATGCGGGC